>CAZFTZ010000001.1:0-4016 GCA_964521875.1 uncultured Cellulomonas sp.
GTGCGCACCGGGCCGGCGCCGTCCAGCTCCGCCGACTCGAAGAGCGAGCGCGGCAGGCCGCGGAACGCGGTGCGCATCCAGAACACCCCGAACGGCACGCCCATCCCGACCTGGATGAGGATCAGGCCCGGGATCGAGTTCGTCAGGCCGAGGTCACGGAACTGGTAGTACAGCGGGACGATGATCGCCTCGACCGAGACCATCAGGCCGAGGATCACCACCGGGTACAGCACCTTCTCGCCGGCGACGCCGAGCACCCCGAACCCGAACCCGCCGAGGACGGCGAGCACCAGCTGCCCGGCCACGGCGGACACGGTGATGACGAAGGACACGGTCATCGCGCGGGAGAACCCCGCCTGCTGCCACGCGGTGGCGAAGTTGCTCCAGACGAACGAGTCGAGGTGCGGACGCCCGACGCGGTCGGGGCTGACCGCCGCCGCCAGGAAGATGACGACGGGCAGCAGCACCACCGCCGCCAGCACGGTGAGGATGACGTAGTTGAGCGCGCGCTCGGTGCGGGAGATCACGGCGTCACTCCTTCTCCGAGAGGCGGCCGATCGCCATCGCGATCGCCAGGCACAGCACGGCCATGACGATGCCGATCGCCGCGGCCGCGCCGACGCGCGGGTTCTGGAACGCCGCCCGGTACAGGGCGACCGCCGGCGTCAGCGTCGCGGTGCCCGGCCCGCCGTGGGTGGTCACCCACACCAGGTCGAACGTGCGCAGCGCGGACGTGATGGTGAGGGTGAGCGCCACCGCGACGTAGCCGCGCAGCCCCGGCAGCGTGACGGTGAAGAACTCGCGCACCGGCCCGGCGCCGTCCACCTTCGCCGCCTCGTACAGCTCCACCGGGATCGACGAGGCACCGGCGATGAACAGCACCATGCAGAACCCGAAGGTCACCCAGGTGCCGATGAGGCCCAGCGACGGCAGCGCCCACGTGAAGTCGCCGAGCCAGCTGCGGGTGAGGCCGTCCAGCCCCACCGCCCGCAGCAGCGTGTTGAGCGTGCCCTCCGGTCCGTAGATCCACTTGAAGACCAGGGCGACGACCACGCTCGTCAGCACCTGCGGCAGGAAGTAGACGAACCGGTAGACCGCCATCCCCCGGTGCATGCCGCGCGTGATGAGCGAGGAGGTGAGCAGGCCCAGCGCGATCGGGAGCAGCGAGAAGAACACGATGAGGACCAGCACGTGGGTCAGCGTCGAGCGCAGCACCGGGTCGGTGACGAAGTCGACGTAGTTGCGCAGACCCACCCAGCGCGCCACGGAGACACCGTCCCAGTCGTAGAACGAGAACTGGAACGCCCGCGCCAGCGGCACCAGCACCACCCCGGCGTAGAACAGCAGCGGGAGGGCGACGAAGCCGAGCCCGACCCACCGGGTGCGCGCGTGGAGCCCACGGCGCACCCGGCGGGTCGGCGCGCTCGTCCCGGGCCTCGCGGTGGAGGCCGGAGCGGCGACGGTGGCCATCGGTGCGGGTTCCCTCACTGCCCGAGCTGGGCGATGAAGGCGTCGCGGTCGGCGTCGACGGCCTTCACCAGGTCGTCGGGCGTCGCCTTGCCGCCGTACAGCAGCTGCATCTGCTGCACGAGCGTGTCGAGCATCGTCGGGCTGGTCCAGTCGAAGTACGGGACGAAGCCGTCGGACTCGCCGATCGCGGCCGCGCCCGCGGCCTCGGTCTTCAGCGTCGCCATGTCGTCCGGCACCGTGACGTCGGTGGACAGCAGCGGGATCATCTGGTGGTCCACGGAGGCCTGGGCGGCGTCCTTCGACATGAGGAAGTCGAGGAACGCCGCGGCGACGTCCGGGTTCTTGCACTTCGAGGAGATCACCAGGGCGGCCGGCGCGGCGCCGACGCCGACGGTGGCGTCACCGGACACCTGCGGCAGCTGGATGTAGCCGAACTGCCCCTGCTGGTCCGCGGACAGGCCGAGCGAGCCGGTGTACTCGAACCGGAACACGCCCTGGCCGCCGACGAAGTTCGCCACCGCCGTCTGGTAGTCGATGCCCTCGTGGTTCGGGGTGAACCAGCCGTCGTCGTTCCACTTCTTCACGGTCTCGGCGGCTTCCTTGAGGCCCACCTGGTCGGCCGTGACGGACGGCTCGTCGAACGTGAAGTCGTTGATGTCCTGCGCCGAGGCGTACAGCGCCTGCAGCGCCAGCAGCACGGCGGTCGGCGAGTCCTGGCTGCCGTAGGCGATCGGGATCTCCCCGGCGTCCTTGGCCTTGGCCGCGGCGGTCTCGAACTCGTCGAGCGTCGTCGGCGGCTGGAGGCCGAGCTGCTGCAGCTTGGCGGTGTTGTAGTAGATGCCGATCATCGAGACGCGCGCCACCGGCGTGGAGAACAGCGACCCGGTGCCGATCTGCTTGAAGTCGGTGGTGAACTGGTTCTGCCGGGCGATGGTGTCCGGGATGACGTCGCCCCAGCCGTACGCCTGGGAGTACTTGTCGAGGTTGAGGATGAGGTTGCCCTTGGCCAGCGTGCCGAGGGACTGCCAGCCGTTGTTCGCGGTGGCGATGTCGGGGCCGTCGTTGCCGGACATCTGCAGGTTGAGGGTCGAGGTCAGCTGGCCCCAGTCCTGCTGCGTGCGGTCGATGGTGACGTTCGGGTACTTCGTCTCGAACTGCGTGATGAGGTCGTCGATCCACTCGCCCTCGGCGCCGCCCCAGAAGTCGGTCAGCTTGAGGGTGACGTCGCCTGCTGCGGCGACGTCGGTGGAGACGTCGCTCGTCGTGCCCTGCGTCGTCGCCGGACCTGACGACGAACCGGGGGCGCAGCCCACGACGAGCAGGCCGGCCGCGGCCACGGCCACGGCTCCGACTACCGTCCGATGAATGCTCACGTCGCGCTCCGTTGCCTTCGTGACCGCTCGGCCGGGGTCGTGCCCGGTGGAGCCACTGTGCTCCGCGGCCGTCGTCTGGACGGTAGTACGACTTAGACCAGTTAGTCCAGTGATGGCCCAAAGACAGACCACTAGCCGGAACTGGTCTGCAACTGGTACCGTGCGACTCCGTGGCAGAGGCGACCGAGCACGCATACCGCTCGCTCAGGCTCGACATCGACCATGGTGTCTACGGACCGGGCGCACGGCTACCCGGCGAGCGCGACCTCGCCGAGCGGCTCGGCGTCAGCCGCGTCACCACCCGCCGCGCCCTGGCCCGCCTGGCGACCGAGGGCCGACTCGAGAGCTCGGCGCAGCGCGGCTGGTTCGTTCCCAAGCAGGTGCTCGGCGAGCCGCCCAGCACGCTGCAGTCCTTCACCGAGATGGTCCGGGCCCGGGGGCTGCGCCCGACGACCTCGGTACTGCGCCAGGAGGTGCGACCCGCGACCTTCGAGGAGGCCGACGAGCTGCGGATCGCCCCTGCCGCGCCGGTGATCCAGATCGACCGGCTGCGCGGCATGGAGGGCCCGCCGGTGTGCTACGACGTCGTCGTGCTGGTCCACGACCGCACCGCCGCCCTCGCTGACGCCGACCTGACCGACCGCTCGCTCTACGAGGAGCTCGACCGCCGCTGTGGCGTGTGGATCCACCGCTCCGCGTACTGGGTGCAGGCGGACGCGGCCGACGAGGCCACCGCCAAGCTGCTCGAGCTGCCGATCGGTGCGCCGATCCTGCTCAGCCACGAGGTCGCGTACACGGAGGACGGGGCGCCGGTGCTGGTCGGCACCAACCGGTACCGCGGCGACGCCTACCGCTTCGAGGCCGACCTGTTCCGGCCGCGCGCGGGTTCCTGACCGTCCGGACACGCCCGCGGCACGAACGACCGCGTGGCAACCGGGTGCCGACGCCGCTCGCCGCCCGTGCGCCGGCGGGGCCCCTCCCCTCACCGCAGCTCGGATGGCGTGCGATCGGTGGCGCGCTCGATCGCCTCCACCAGGTCGCGCAGCGCCGGCAGCAGCTCGGTGAGCGTCGCCCGGCTCCCCGGCGGCAGATCGGCGAGCGCGTCGCGCAGGATCGCCGCGTTCGTCGCCTGCCAGCGCCGCACCGCCTCCTCCCCCGCTCCGGTCAGCGCGA
>CAZFTZ010000002.1:0-7567 GCA_964521875.1 uncultured Cellulomonas sp.
GACCCGCTCGACCCGCGCCGTCGCGTCGAGCTGGTCTACCCGCGCCAGGCGGCTCAGCTGGCCGCGGCCTGCCGGTTCGGCGTCGAGGCGTGCGCCCGCCGCCTGCTGGACCTGGCGGAGGAGTGGTTCGGCGCCGAGCCGGAGTGGCCGGCCGCCGGCGTGGCCGCGGTGCGCCGCCGGCTCGGCTGGGAGACCGCCGGCACTGGCTAGGCTGACGGCGTGGCGCGTGCCGACAGCTCCCCGACGGTGAGCGACCTGTCCGGCTACGCTGACGCGGACCGCGAGCGCCTGGTCCCGGAGGGCTCCAAGAACAGCTCCCGGACACCCTTCGAGCGCGACCGCGCGCGCATCGTCCACTCGTCGGCCCTGCGGCGGCTCGGTGCCAAGACCCAGGTGCTGGGCCCGGCGTCCGACGACTTCGTCCGCACCCGGCTGACGCACACGCTCGAGGTCGCCCAGGTGGGCCGCGAGATCGGCAAGGCGCTCGGCTGCGACCCGGACGTCGTCGACACCGCGTGCCTGGCGCACGACCTCGGCCACCCGCCGTTCGGCCACAACGGCGAGCGGGCCCTGGCGATCGCGGCGCGCGGCATCGGCGGCTTCGAGGGCAACGCCCAGACGCTGCGCCTGCTGACCAGGCTCGAGCCCAAGGTGTTCTCGTCGGACGGCCGTCCGGTGGGTCTCAACCTCACCCGGGCCAGCCTCGACGCGTCGGTGAAGTACCCGTGGCGGTTCGGCGCCGGCCCGGTCAGCCCGGCGAGCGGCCGTCCGACGCAGAAGTTCGGCGTGTACGAGGACGACCTGGACGTCTTCACCTGGCTGCGCCACGGCGCACCCGACGGGCGCAAGTGCCTCGAGGCGCAGGTGATGGACCTGGCCGACGACATCTCCTACTCGGTGCACGACGTCGAGGACGCCGTCGTCGGCGGCCGGTTCGACCTCGGCGTGCTCCGGCAGGACGACGAGCGGGCGCGTGTCGTCGAGGCGGTGCAGGCCTGGTACGGCGACGAGATCGAGGCCGAGGCGGTCTACGACGCGATGGACCGGCTGGTGGCGGCCGAGCTGTGGCGGCCCGGCTTCGACGGTTCGCGCGCGGCGCTCGCGGTGCTCAAGGACGCGACGAGCCAGCTCATCGGTCGGTTCGCGAAGGCGGCGCAGCGGGCGACGCGCACGCGGTACGGACCCGGGCCGCTCACCCGCTACGGCGCCGAGCTCGTCGTGCCTCCGGAGACGACTGCCGAGATCCTGGTCCTCAAGGGCCTGGCCGTGGCGTACGTCATGGCGCCGCGCGAGCTGGAGCCGCTCTACTCCCGCCAGCGCGAGATGCTCACCGACCTGGTTCGGGTGCTCTCGGAGCGCGCCCCGGTGGCGCTCGAGCCGCCGTTCGCCGCCGACTGGGCGACCGCGCCCGACGACGCCGCGCGGCTGCGTGTCGTCGTCGACCAGGTGGCGAGCCTGACCGACGTGTCCGCCGCGGTCTGGCACGCCCGGCTGCTGAACCCACGCCCCTGACCACCGGCTCGAGCGACGCGGGGGCCGCGAGCCACTGTGCGTGTCGCGCTGCAGCACGGCGGCGGCACCGTGGGCGGCCACGCCTAGACTGCGCCCCGTGGCGGGTCGCATCCGGCGGGAGGACGTGGAGGCGGTCCGCGAGCGCGTGCGCATCGAGGAGGTCGTCGGCCAGCAAGTCGCGCTGAAGCCGGCCGGCGTCGGCAGCCTCAAGGGGCTGTGCCCGTTCCACGACGAGAAGTCGCCCTCGTTCCACGTCCGCCCGCAGGTGGGCCGGTACCACTGCTTCGGCTGCGGCGAGGGCGGCGACGTCATCGCGTTCGTCCAGAAGATCGACGGGCTGGGATTCACCGAGGCGGTCGAGTACCTCGCGTCCACGATCGGTCTGACGCTGCGCTACGAGGACGGTGGCGCGCCGCGTCCGGGCGACGAGCCGGGCCGTCGCCGGCGGCTGCTGGACGCGCACAAGGTCGCCGAGGAGTTCTACCGCGAGCAGCTTGCCACCCCGGCCGCCGCGGCGGGGCGCGCGTTCCTGTCCGGGCGCGGCTTCGACCGCGCGGCGGCCGACGACTTCGGCGTCGGCTTCGCCCCGCAGGGCTGGGACGCGCTGACGCGCCACCTGCGCGGCCGTGGCTTCACCGAGGCCGAGCTGGTCGCCTCCGGCCTCGTCAGCCAGGGCCCGCGGGGGGTCTACGACCGGTTCCGCGGCCGGCTCGTCTGGCCCATCCGCGAGGTGACCGGGGAGACCGTCGGCTTCGGCGCGCGCCGGTTGTTCGACGAGGACAACGGGCCCAAGTACCTCAACACGCCGGAGACCGCGCTCTACCGCAAGTCGCACGTGCTCTACGCGATCGACCTCGCCAAGCGGGAGATCGCCAAGGAGCGGCAGGTGGTGGTCGTCGAGGGCTACACGGACGTGATGGCGATGCACCTGTCCGGGGTGCGCACCGCCGTGGCGACCTGTGGCACCGCGTTCGGCAGCGAGCACGCGCGCATCGTGCGGCGGCTGATGGGCGACGCCGGCGGTGCCGGAGGAGTGCAGCTCGCCAGCGGCGAGTCGGTGGGCGGCGAGGTCGTCTTCACCTTCGACGGCGACGCGGCCGGCCAGAAGGCCGCACTCAAGGCGTTCCACGAGGACCAGTCGTTCTCCGCGCAGACGTTCGTCGCCGTCGCCGACTCCGGCATGGACCCGTGCGAGCTGCGGCAGGCCGCCGGCCCGGACGCGGTGCGGGCGCTGGTCGCCGGGCGACAGCCGCTGTTCGAGTTCGTCATCCGCTCCACGCTGGCGGCCTACGACCTGTCGACCGTCGAGGGCCGGATCGGCGCGCTGCGCGCCGCGGCACCCGTGGTGGCCGGGATCCGCGACACCGCGATGCGCCCGGAGTACACGCGCGAGCTCGCGGGCTGGCTCGGCATGGCCGACGAGCGCCAGGTGCGTGAGGCGGTGACGGCGGCGCTGCGTGCGGGTCGCGGGGCACCGGCCGGTTCCGGCGGTGCCGCGGGTGGCCCGGCGAGGCCGGGTGGGGGAGCGAGCGGCCCGACGAGCTCCGGTGCGCCCGACCAGCCCGGCACCCGCCCCACGACGATGCCCCTGCCTGACCGCCGCGACCCGGTGGCCCAGGTGGAGCGCACCGCGCTCGAAGTGCTGCTCCAGATGCCGGCGCTGGTCCCGCTCGACGCGGACGACCTGGCCCCCGACGCGTTCTCCACCCCGGCCTACCGCGCGGTGCACGAGGCGGTCGGCGCCGCCGGCGGCCCCGCGGAGGGACGGCGGCTCGTCACCGAGGGCGGCAACGCCACCGCGTGGGTCGGCCGCGTCCTCGAGGAGGCCGCCGAGCCGGTCCGCCCCCTGGTGACCGAGCTGGCCGTCGCCCCGCTGCCGGAGGACCGGCCCGACGCGCTCGGCGACTACGTGCGCGGCGTCATTCGCCGGCTCGTCGAGATCGGCATGACGCGGCGCATCGCCGAGGTGCGCGGCCGCCTGCAGCGGATGCCCGACGACGACCCGGCGTACGGCACGACGTTCGCCGAGCTGGTGGCGCTGGAGGGCCGGCGCCGCACCCTGCGCGAGAGTGCCTGACGCGACGGCGCGCGTGTCGGATGGCCCGTCTAGCGTGGTCGGTGTCCGGCACCCGAAAGGAAAGACGATGACCACGCTCAAGGACAGGCCCAGGACCGCACTGATCGTCATCGACGTGCAGAACGACGTCGTCGGCACCGCGTTCCGGCGCGACGAGGTGGTGGCGAACATCGCCGCGGTCGTCGACAAGGCGCGCGCCGAGGGCGTGCCGGTCGTCTGGGTGCGCCACCACGCCGACGACGAGCTGGTGATCGGCAGCGACGAGTGGCAGATCGTGCCGGAGCTGGTGCCCGCGCCGGACGAGCCCATCGTCGAGAAGGCGTACGGCGACGCGTTCGAGGACACCACGCTCGAGTCGGTGCTCGCCGGGCTCGGCGTCGGGCGGCTGGTGGTCGCCGGTGCCGAGACGGACGCCTGTATCCGGTCGACGTTGCACGGCGCGTTCGCCCGTGGCTACGACGCCACGCTCGTCTCCGACGCGCACACCGCCACCGACAAGACGGCGTGGGGCGCGCCGCCGGTCGACCTCGTGATCGCCCACACCAACCTGTACTGGACCTTCCAGTCGGCACCGGGCCGCACGGCCGGCACCGTCACCACGGAGGACGTCGAGTTCGCGCCGCCGGTGTGACGGTCAGGGCGCCGCGACCTACCGGCGCAGCACGCGCTTGGCGAGCGTGTTCCCCAGCAGCTGGGCGAGCTGCACGATGACGATGATCGCGGCGACCGCGGTCCACGTGACGGCGTACTTGTAGCGCTGGTAGCCGTACACCAGGGCGAACTCCCCGAGCCCACCGGCCGCGATGATGCCGACGACCGCCGACATGTCGATGATCGCGACGAACGCGAACGTGTAGCCGAGGATCAGCGGCCCGAGCGCCTCCGGGATCACGACCGTGAGGATGATCCGGATCCGGCCGGCCCCCATGGCACGCGCAGCCTCGACCACGCCCGGGTCGAGCGCCACGAGATTCTGCTCGACGAGCCGCGACGTGCCGAACGTCGCCATCGCGGACATCGCGACGATCGCGTAGTTCGGCCCGTAGCTCTTGCCGGCGATCGCGATCGCCACCGGCTGGATCGCCGTGACGAAGATGATGAACGGGATCGGCCGCACGATGTTGACCAGCACGTTCAGCACGCCGGCCACGGCCCGGTTCGGCAGCAGGTTGTGCGGCCGCGTGACGTACAGCGCGATGCCGAGCACCAGGCCCAGCACCCCGCCGATGACGAGCGTGATGCTCGCCATGTAGAGCGTCTGGCCGATGGCCAGCGTGAACAGCGGCCCGAGTTCGCTCCAGTCCATCAGAGCTCACCGTCCTTCGGCTCGGCCGCGGTGCCGTGGTCGACCACCTCGCTGCGGGTGCGGACGTCGGCGATGGCGGCCTCGACGGCGGCCGGATCCCCGACGAGCTCGAACGTCAGCGAGCCGAGCGGCCGGGCGCCCACCTCGGTGACGCCACCGAAGACGATCTCGGCTCGCACGCCGTGCGCCAGCCACCGGTCGGCGAGGTAGGTCGTGGTCGCGTGCCCCTCGGCCACCGCGATCGTCACGATCCGGCCCGTGTGTCGGGACCGCAGCCGCTGCACCACGTCGGCGCGCGGCCGGTCGTGCAGGGCGGTGGCGATGAAGCGGCGGGTGATGGGCTGGCGCGGCGCGGCGAAGATGTCGTAGACGTCGCCCTCCTCGACCACCCGCCCGGCGTCCATCACCGCGACCCGCTGGGCGAGGTAGCTCACCACCGACATCTCGTGCGTGATGACGACGATCGTCACGCCGAGCTCACGGTTGACGCGCTGCAGCAGGTCGAGCACGTCCTTGGTGGTCTCCGGGTCGAGGGCGCTCGTCGCCTCGTCGGCCAGCAGCAGGGCGGGAGACGTGGCGAGCGCGCGCGCGATGCCGACACGCTGCTTCTGCCCGCCGGACAGCTGGCTCGGTCGCTGGTCTGCCTTGTCCGTCAGCCCGACGAAGTCGAGCAGCTCGGCCACCCGGGCCCGCCGCCTGTCCTTGGACCAGCCGGCGACCGTCAGCGGGTAGCCGACGTTGCCGGCCACGGTGCGGGACGACAGCAGGTTGAACTGCTGGAAGATGAACCCGATCCCGGCGCGGACCGGCCGCAGCGCCCGTTCCGGCAGGCCGGAGATCGTCGTCCCGTTGACGGCGACCGTGCCGCTCGTCGGGCGCTCGAGGGCGTTGACCAGCCGGACGAGCGTGCTCTTGCCGGCGCCGGAGTACCCGATGACGCCGAACACCTCGCCCCGCTGGACGTCGAGCGACACGTCGTCGACCGCCCGCACCGTGCGGTTGCCGTCGACGAAGTCTTTCGTCACGCCCCGTAGCTCCACCATCGCCGCCACCGCGGCACCACCTTTCGTCGGGCCCTTCCCGGCCAGTGCTCGGACACGGCAGATCCCCGGGGCCGCTGCCGGACGGCCCCGGGGATCGGATCGTGCCTCAGGAGTTCTGCTTCACCAGGTCCTCGAGCCCGGACAGGATCTCCTGCAGCTGCTCGGGCGTCTTGTCGGACAGGATCGCGGTGCCGCCGTTCTCCTTGAGCAGCTCGTCCGTCACCGTCTTGTCGTGGTAGATCTCGACGAGCTTCTGGTAGACGGGGTTGTCCTTGTCCTCGGCGCGGACCACCCAGACGTTGATGTACGGGTCCGCGGCGTCGGGGTCGTCGAGGTCGGAGTAGATCGCCGTCGTCGGGTCGATGTTCGCGTCGTAGGCGTAGTTGTTGTTGATGACCGCCGCGTCGAGGCTCTGCAGCTGGACCGCGGTCTGGTTGGCGTCGACCGGGACCACCTTGACCTTCGAGCCGTCGAGGATGTCGGCCGGCGTGGAGAACGCGTTGCCGCCGTCCTTGAGCTCGAGCAGCCCGGCGGACTGCAGCACCAGCAGCGCGCGCGCCTGGTTCGTCGGGTCGTTCGGGATGGCGACCTCGCCGCCGTCGGGGATGTCCGCCGGTGTGGCGTAGCCCTTCGACGTGTACAGGCCCAGCTGGTAGATCGCGGTGGCCCCGATCGGCACCAGGTCGTCGCCGGAGCTGGCGTTGTAGTTGGCGAGGAACAGCAGGTGCTGGAACTGGTTCAGGTCCAGGTCGCCCTGCGACAGGATCGGGTTGGGCTGCTGGTAGTCGGTGAAGTTCTGCAGCTTGACCGTGATGCCCTGCTTCGCCGCCAGGTCGGTGAAGATCTTCCAGTAGTCCTTGCTCGCGTCGGTGACGCCGATCGTCACGGTGGTCGGCGTGTCCGTCCCGTCCGCAGCGGCGCCGCTCGTCGTCGCGCCTCCCGCCGTGCCGCCCGCGCACGCGGTGAGGGCCGCGACGGTGAGCGAGGCGAGGAGGGCCAGGGACAGTCTGCGCTTCATGGGTGAACCCTTCGTGGTCGTTCCATCAGGGATGCCACGGGACGGGGTGTCCAGCTCGCGCCGCGCGTGCCGTCGATGCGACGGGATGACGTTCGGCGGCCCGCCCGGGGCCGGGGCGCGCCTGGACGAGCCGGTCGGCTCAGGCCAGGCGCCGGCGCATGCAGCACATCGCGACGCGCATCGAGCGCGGGGCGGTGTGCGAGGACATGCAGGACTCCTCGAGTGGGAGGGGCGGACGACCGACGACGCTACCGGCGGGCGCTCCGCGCTCCGGTGCCGCAGCCACGATGTGGGCAGTTGTCACACATGTCGTGAGACGACTGGCGCCGTCAGCAGGAGGCGGGCCGAGTGCGTCCGCCGAGGTAGAGCGCGTAGGCGAGGGTGCGGCCGTCGCGCTCGACCTCCAGCGTCACCGACTCGGCGTCGCCGCAGAGGGCGGCGAGCTCGTCGGCCAGCGCCGGCGCGGGGTCCGCGGACCAGACCGCGAGCACGCCGCCCGGGCGCAGCGTCCGGGCGCACGCGGCGAGGAAGTCCGGACGGTACACCGCGGCGTTGCGCGGGTGGATGAGGAAGCCCGGGCCGTTGTCCACGTCGAGCAGCACGGCGTCCAG
>CAZFTZ010000003.1:0-12548 GCA_964521875.1 uncultured Cellulomonas sp.
CGGGTCTGCGCCGTGACGCCGGCCCTGTCCGCCGTCGAGCTGTCCCGCACGTTCGACGCCCCGGGCGGGCCGGTGCACGCCGTGCCGCACGCCTCGTTCTCGGTCGGAGCGGGCGAGCTGGTCGCGGTGCGCGGCCGCTCCGGATCGGGCAAGACGACGCTGCTCAACCTCATGGGCGGGCTCGACGAGCCGACCGGCGGGCGGGTGCTCGTCGAGGGCACCGACCTGGCGACCCTCGACGCCGCCGCACGCTCCGCACTGCGCCGCGAGCGCGTCGCGTTCGTCTTCCAGTCGTTCGGGCTGCTCGCCGAGCTGACCGCGGAGGAGAACGTCGAGGTGCCGCTGCGGCTGCTGCGGGTCCCGGCCGACGAGCGCGCGAGGCGGGTGGCCGCAGCGCTGGACGCCGTCGGGCTGACCCGTCACGCCCGGCAGCGGCCGGGCGAGCTGTCCGGCGGCCAGCGCCAGCGCGTCGGGCTGGCGCGCGCGGTCGTCGTCGAGCCCGCCGTGCTGCTGGCCGACGAGCCCACCGGCCAGCTCGACTCGGCGACCGGCCTGGAGATCATGGGACTGATCCAGCAGCTTGCCCACGAGCGCGGCATGGCGGCGCTGGTCTCGACGCACGACCCGTTGCTGCTGCGCGACGCCGACCGCGTGCTGGAGATCCACGACGGCCGGCTGTCCGACCGGGCCTGACCCAGCCGGCTGCGAGCTCGAACGGGTCGGCGGTGTCGAGCCCGCGACGCCGTCGAAGTCCTTGGTGTCGCGGGTTGCCCAGGACCTCGGACGGCGTAGCGGCGCGGCCGGCGCACCCCCTCCGGCGCAGCGCGCTGTCTCCGCACGGCGCGGCCGCGGTCAGGCGGGCTCGCGGTTCAGCCGCCGCACCATGTGCCAGTGGTTGCCGGTCCCGGTGCGCTCGAACGTGATCTCGTCGAGCAGCGCGCGCGCCAGGGGCAGCCCGCGGCCGCCCTCGTCGAGCTCGCCGGGCATCGACGCGCCGAGGTCCGGCGTGAACTCCTGCCCGGAGTCGTCGAGCTCGGCGCGGATCTCGTCGTCCCCGGGCCAGAGCGCGAGCCGCCACTGGACGCGGCCGCGCGGCCGGCCGTACTCCACGACGTTCGTCGCGATCTCCACCACCGCCGTCTCGAACAGCATCAGCTGCCCCGGGTCGATCTCGGGGTGCTCGGCACCGACGCGCTCGAGGAGCTCGTGCACCCGCCCGAGCTCCTCGGGGACCGCGAAGCCTCGCAGCTCGTACCGGGAGGGCTCACCAGCCATCGGCCGCAGCCTCCACCGTGTCATAGGGCATCAGGATGCGGTCGAGGTTCGTCAGGCCGAGCACGGCCCGCACCTGCTCGCCCGGAGCCGCGATCCGGACGTCCCCTCCGGCCTGCCGGGCCGTCTTCAGACCGCCGATCAGCGCCCCGAGGCCCGAGGAGTCGATGAAGTCGACACCCGCGAGGTCGACGACGATCCTCGCCCGCCCGCTGTGCGCCAGGTCGTCGATCCGCGCCTTCACCCGCGGGGCGGAGACGAGGTTGAACCTGCCCTGCGGGGCGAGCACGACGATCCCACCGAGGTCCCGCTCCTGGAAGTCCATCACTGCTCCTTGCCGTCATCGGACGCCGGCGGCCGGTAGGTGGCCGCACGGAAGATCACGCTGAGCACCACGAGGTCGTACAGCACCCAGAGGGTGTTGACACCGACCCCGAGCGTCGTCACCGGCTCGCCGAGGGTCAGCCCGCTCGCCCCGGGCACGAAGAGGTGCACGTATCCCGAGATGAGCGCGACCACCAGCGCGACGACGAAGGCCAGCTGCGGCCAGATCAGCCTCACCGGGAACCGCGTCGCCGCCGTCGGGCGCCGCTTCTCCGTCACGGAGAACGTCAGCGGCCGGCCGAACCAGACGTTCGCCGCGGCGGTGACCGCGGCCTTGATCCACACCGGGAACAGCGCCAGCGAGTACTGCTGCCCGCGCCACGTCCTCACCCCGTACCCGACGAGCGCGAACATCAGCTGGTTGAGCGCGAAGTACGGGACGAAGAACGCGAGGAACGTCTCCCCGAACGCGTTGACCGGCAGCGCACCCGTCGTCAGGTAGAGGATCGGCGCCACCAGGAACGCGAGCGCGGCGAACCCGGACAGGTAGCTCCACATCGTCGCGAAGTAGCTGAACCGCTGGCCGGGCTGCAGGCCCGGCAACGTCAGCGGGTTGAGCCGCAGCAGCACCTGCATCGTCCCCTGCGCCCAGCGCAGCCGCTGCTTGAGCATCGTGCCCAGGTCCTCCGGCGCCAGTCCCTCGGCCAGGATCTCGTGGTGGTACACGGACTTCCAGCCGTGCGAGTGCAGCAGCAGGCACGTCTCCATGTCCTCCGTCACGGAGGTCGACGACACCGGCATCACCGGGATCGCCTCGCCCGAGCGGTCGACGTCGACGCTCCGCAACAGCGCGGCCACCCCGGCGATCGCCCCCAGCGGGGACCAGTCCCGGTCCGCCAGGCGCGTCAGCACCTGCTCGTCGACCAGGCCGTCGTCGGCGACGCCGAGCTCGGCGAGGTCCGCGTGGATGTCGGCGACGTCGCCGGCCACCAGCGACCGGCTGGTCTCGTCCGCCGAGCGCTGGAAGTCCCAGCTGACCACCTGGACCGGCTCGCCCGAGTCGATCCGGACCAAGGCCAGGTCCGCCGCCCGGCGCAGGCCGGCCAGTGCGAGCGCGACGTCGTGGTCACCGCCCCGGTCCCGGGACCGCTCCGCCCGCGCCAGGATGCGACGGGAGGCGGTGAGCGCCTGACGCACGGACCGCTCCGTCTCACGGACGTAGCCGACGATGCCGAGCTGCATCAGCGCCTCGCGGCGCAGCACGGCGTTCGAGCCGCAGAAGAACGCCGCGTTCCAGCCGTCCTTGCCCTGCTGGACCGGCCCGTAGAACAGCGGCGCCTGGCTGCCGAGCGGGTCGGCGTCGGTGACGTTGCTGAACCACTGCGGAGTCTGCACCAGCGCGACCTTCGGGTCGGTGAACCAGCCGAGCGTCCGCTCGAGGATCTCCGGCGCGGGGATCTGGTCGGCGTCGAGGATCAGCAGGAACTCCCCCGTGGTCCGGAACAGGGCGTTGTTGAGGTTCCCCGCCTTGGCGTGGCGCGACTTGCCCTGCCAGTCCGACGAGCGCGTCAGGTACCCGACGCCGACCGCCTCGGCGGCGTCGCGCATCTCGGGCCGGTCGCCGTCGTCGAGCACCCACGTGTGGTGCGGCCAGCGGATCGACCTCGCGGCGACCGCGGTCGCCGTGACCATCTCGACCGGCTCGTTGTACGTCGTGATGAACACGTCGACGGTGGCACCCTCCTGCGGTGCCGGCGCCGGGCCGCGGATCTTCATCCGCCAGATCGTGACGGCGAACAGGTAGCCGTCGATCAGCGCGTACGTCTCCGCGACGACGAGGGGGACCGCGATCCACCAGTAGCGCAGGTTGAGCGAGAAGCCCCAGCGCCACGTGACGTACGCGGTGCCCGCCACCAGGCTGAGCACCGCGACGACCCGGATCAGCACCAGCCGACCCTTCCCGGTCTGCTGCGCCGTGACCGGCAAGCCCGTCATGCCCGTCCCCCCGTCCTGCGCACCGCGACCGCGGTCAGGTCGTCGGTCGCACCGCGCTGCGAGGAGAAGGCGATGATGCGGTCGACGATCTCCGCGGCGGGCAGCTGCGCGTCCGCCACCCGGTGCAGCGCAGCGACGGCGTCCTCCTCGCTGCCGACGACGTCGAAGACGCCGTCGCTGACGAGGATCAGCACCTCGTCGAAGCCGAGCGAGTCCTCCGCCGACGACCACGAGTCCGGCCCCGGCACACCCAGCGGGAGATGGCGCTGGGTGAGCCGCCGCACGCCGCGTGACGAGGCGACCACCGCCAGCCCGTGCCCGGCATCCACGTAGGTCAGTCTGCCGTTCCGGGGGTTCAGCCGCCCCGCCCACAGCGTGACGAAGCTGCCGATGGCGTCCAGGTCCCGCGCGGTCGCCTCCTGGGTCCGCTGCACGGCGTGCCCGAGGTCGACGTACCAGGAGTGCGCCCGCATGACGGCCCGCATCTCGGAGGCGAGCAGCGCCGCCGACAGCCCCTTGCCCATGACGTCGGCGAGGACCACCTGCAGCCGGTCCTGCGACGAGTCGGCCATCCGGCCCTGCACCACCTGCCAGTCGAAGAAGTCGCCGCCTGCCTCCCGCGCCTGCCGCACCCGCCCGGCGACGTCCACCCCGTCGATGTCCGGCGCCCGGCTGGGCAGCAGCAGGCGCTGCACCTCGCCGAGCCGGCGGAGGTCGGACTCGACGGCCAGCTCCCGCTCGAGGACCGCGCCCAGGTCCCGCAGCATCTCCTGCTGGACCTCGCCGAGCTCGCGCGGGACCAGGTCGAGGATGCACAGCGTGCCGACCTGCTGGCCGCTCGCCGAGTGCAGCGGCACACCCGCGTAGAACCGGACGCGCGGCGGGCCGGCGACGATCGGGTTGCTCTCGAAGCGGGGATCGGCGCGCAGGTCCGGCACCTCGAACACGGCGCTCTGCTGGACGGTGTGGCGGCAGATGGAGTCCGCGAGAGGGATGGAGCGGCGGGGTGCTCCCACCGCGGAGACCGTGTACTGCCGCGACTCGCCGACGAGGTTCAGCGCCGCGATCGGAGCACCGAAGATCGCCTGGGCGAGCCGCACGACGCGGTCGAAGCGCTCACCGCCGACGTTCGCCAGACTCTCGGCCTCCTGCCGGGCGGCGTCCACCTCGCACCTACACGGCCGGAGCCGCGGCGTCCAGCAGGGGCTCGACGTCCAGCACGGTCCTGCGGATCGCGGCCCAGCTGAACCCGACGTTGGCGCGCCGGTCGGTGATGAGCACGACGGCCGCCTCCGGGTGGTTGGGCAGGATCATCATGAAGTGGTAGGTCCCGCGCGTGGTCATCTGCACCTCCTCGATGAGGTGCTCCGGCCGGACGCCCCGGTAGTGCGAGATCAGCTGCTCGACGTAGCTGACGGTGTCGCCGCGGAACATCTGCGTCGCGGCCGCAGAGACCGCCTCCAGGTACTCCTGCGTGAAGTACGGCACCTTGTGCGCCACGCCGAGGAGGCGCCCGCTCGCCACGTCGACCACGCCGCATCCGAGCGCGCCGTCGACGTCGTCGACCACGGACCGCATCACGTCGTCCAGGGTGCTCACGCGCTCACCCTAGGGAGGTGGGGCCGTCCTCGCGCGCCGTCCGCCACGCCGGCACCGGCACCGGCGACCCCGACGTCGGCGGGCGGGTGGGCCGGTGCGTCCGCATACTGGCGCCCATGGGCAGAGCGCGGTCGGGCGTGGTCGGCGCAGTCGCCGCCGCGACGCTGCTCGGCGGGCTGCTGGTCGCCTGCTCGCACCCCACGCCCGCACAGACGGCCGCGTGCACCGTCGCCTCGCTGCCCGGCCTCGACGGCACCCTGTTCGGCGTCAACCTCGACTGGGACGACCAGACCGTTCAGCAGTACGCCGATCTCCTGGGGCACCGGCCGGCCGACGTCGTCTCGTTCGCGCCCGTGCCGTGGACCGACGAGGAGCGGAACTGGGTGCTCCAGGCAGCGCAGCAGGCGGCCGGCACCGGCTCGGTGCAGCTGCTGACTCTGGAGCCGCAGGACGGGCTGGCGGCCGTCACCGACGACGTGGTCGCGGACGTCGTCGCGGTGCTGAAGCAGGTCAACGACCTGGGCGTGCCGGTGATCCTCCGGTTCGCGCACGAGATGAACGGCTCCTGGTACGCCTGGGGGCAGCAGCCGCTGGCGTACGTCGCCACCTTCCGGCGGGTGGCGGACGCCGTCCACCAGGAGGTGCCCGGCGCCGCGATGATGTGGGCGCCGAACTACGGCGGCGGGTACCCGTTCGCCGGCGGGAAGTACCAGGCGCAGGCGGGCTCCGCGGACGCGGCCGCCCTGGACACGGACGGCGACGGCCAGGTGACGGCGGCCGACGACCCCTACGCCCCGTACTACCCGGGAGACGAGTACGTCGACTGGGTGGGGATGTCGCTGTACCACTGGGGTTCGGCATACCCGTGGGGCGAGAACGAGCTGCCGGAGGACGGCAAGTTCGCGGCGCAGCTGACCGGCACCTACGACGGCCTGGGCGGCGACGAGACGGCCGTCCCGGACTTCTACGACGAGTACGGGGCGCAGCGCGGCAAGCCGGTGGCGATCCCCGAGACGGCCGCGCTCGTCGTGCCGCGCGGAGCCGACGCCGCCGAGCGGGCGATCCAGCAGGCGTGGTGGCGGCAGGTGTTCTCGCCTGACACCCACGAGCGGTTCCCCCAGCTGCGACTGGTCAACTGGTTCGAGTGGGTGAAGCTCGAGGATGAGGTCGGCGAGACGGTCCACTGGGCGGTGCTGCCCGACGAGACGACCCGGGCCGCGTTCCGCGCCGACCTGCCGGACTGGCTGCGCTACGCCGACGCCGTGAGGTGCGTCAGCCGGTAGCGCCCGGCCGCGTCCCGACGAGCACCACCGTCTCGTCGTCGTCCTCCGACTCCACCGCGCGCACGACGAGCCCGCCGGCACCCAGCGCGACGGCACCGGCCGGCGACTGCGCGGAGTTGACCTCGGTGAGCAGCGACCCGCCGGGCGCGAGCCACGCACCGGCCTCCCCCGCCACCCGGCGCAGCAGGTCGAGACCGTCCTCGCCGCCGTCGAGCGCGACCGCCGGCTCGAACTCGCGCGCCTCGCGCGGCATCAGCCGCAGCTCGTCGTGCGGCACGTAGGGCACGTTGGCGACGACGAGGTCGAACGCCCCGCGCAGGCCGTCCGGGAGCGCCGCGAACAGGTCCCCCTCGTGGACGATGCCGCCGACGGGGTCCAGGTTGCGCCGTGCCACCCGCACCGCCACCGGGTCGACGTCGGCGGCGTGCAGGCTGACTCCGGGCACGCGGTGCGCGACCGCCAGCCCCAGCGCCCCGGAGCCGCAGCACAGGTCGAGCACGGCGTCCCCGGGCCCGACGAGCCCGACAGCGACCGCCACCAGCGCCTGCGAACGGCGCCGCGGCACGAACACTCCCGGCTCCACCGCCACGCGCAGCCCGTCGAACTCCGCCCAGCCCACGACGTGCTCCAGGGGCACGCCCGCCACGCGCCGCGCCAGCAGGGCGGCCAGCTCGTCGTCGCCGGACGCGGCCCGCAGCAGCAGGGCGGCCTCCTCCTCGGCGAACACGCACCCGGCGCCGCGCAGCGCGGCGACGACGTCGAGGCGGTCGGTCAGAGGCATCGGTCCAGCCTCGCTCATCGCGGGCGCACCGGCACCGTCGACTCGTCGTGCCGGAACAGAACCCGCAGCCGCGCCCGGGTGCCGGCGTCGGCGCCGCCGTCGGCAGTCTCGCGCTCGACGACCACCTGGACGTAGTCGCCCGGCAGCAGCACGGTGCGCCCGGTCGGCGCGTACGCCGACAGGCCGCGACGCAGCCGGACGATCCGCGCGCCGACGGGCAGGTCCAGGGAGGCGATCCGCCGGCCCGCGGCCTCGCTCCCCATCTCGACCGGCAGCTCGAGCACGGCGTCCTCGTCGTACGGCAGCGCGGGCTCCCCCGCCGCGAGGAACCGGTGCAGCAGCACGTCGTAGATCGGCCGGCCGCGCAGCAGGTCGGCGGTCAGCAGCGCGAGCAGCACACACGCCGCGACCGGCAGGGTGTGCTCCACCCGGCCCGACATCTCGACGACGAGCAGGATGCTGGTGATCGGTGCCTGAAGGCTCGCCGCCAGCGTCGCCGCCATCGCGCACACCGCCAGCGTCGCGACGTCCGCGGCAGGCGTGCCGGCGTGCATCACCACGAGGCCGAACGCGCAACCGGTGAGCGCGCCCACCGAGAGAATCGGCATGAAGATGCCACCCGGCGTGCCGGACCCGAAGCTCGTCGAGGTGAACAGCACCTTCCCGACGAGAAGCACAAGCACCAGCACCACCCCGCCGTCGGCCCCCTCGGCGAACCGGACCAGGTCTTCACCGCCTCCCAGCACCTGCGGCAAGAACAGCCCGAACGGCAGCGCGACGACCACCGCGACCACCGGTCGCCACCGCACCGGCAGCCGCCCGGAGAGCGTCTGGAAGCCGAGCACCGAGCGGTTGGTCGCCACCCCGACCGCGCCCGCCAGCGGACCGAGCAGCAGCAGCCAGCCGTACTGCCCCAGCGGCAGCGACGGGAGGGAGCCGAACTCGAGCACCGGGTGAAGGCCAAGGGCGACCGACGAGACGACATCGGAGGTCAGGGCGGCGGCAGCCGCGGTGAGCAGGACGAGCGGCGAGAAGCTGCGGTGCAGCTCCTCGAGTGCGAACACCATGCCGGACAGCGGCGCGTTGAACGCTGCCGACAGGCCGGCGGCCGCACCGGCGCTCACCAGGTGGTCGCGCTCCAGGCGCCCCGCGCCCGCTATCCGGCTGACGCCCTGCGCAGCCGTCGCCCCGATCTGCACGCTTGGCCCCTCGCGACCCAGCGACAGGCCGACGAGCGAGCCGAGGGTGCCACCGACGAACCGCACCACGAGCACCGGCACCGCCCGGATCCTCAGGCCGTACAGGATCATCCCCTTGACCTGCGGGATGCCCGACCCTGCCGCCGCCGGAGCCCGGCGCACCGCGGTGGCGAGCAGCAGGCCGATGACTACGGCGCCGACGAGCCAGACCGGGATGAGCGCCGGCCGCTCGGCCAGCGTGGCGTAGACGTGCCGGGCGAGATCCACACCGGCGCCGAGCAGCATCCGGTAGCCGACCACCAGCGCTCCGGCGACGAGGCCGGTGAGCACAGCCCGCCCGACGAGGCGCCACGTCGTGGAGTCCACGCGGGACAGCACGGCGCGCACCAGACACCTCACCCGAGCAACGAACGATCGGACGCGACGCCGGACCCGGCCGACGCGCGGTCACCGGGACGACGGCGACGCGCCATCATCCCACGACCGGCTCGAGCGGCCGGGGCCTACCCCTGTGGGATGCCCCGCCGACGGAACGCGAGGAAGCCGGCGCCGACGAGAGCGACGGCGATCGCGCCGAGCACGACGACGGCCGAGGCGGGGACGTCGCCGAGCGGCGGGTTGCCGACGTGCGTCGTGGGCGCGACGTCGCGCACCCACTGGTGGAGCTCGAGGCCCGGGCCGAGGAAGGCGACGAACACGACGACCGCGTACGCGGCCCACACCAGGGGGTGGAGACGCGGGCGCAGCCCGAACACCGCGAGCGCGAGTCCCGCGACGACGAGCTCCGCCGGCAGAGAGGCGACGCCGGCGACGACGGTCGCCCCGAGCTCGGCCCCGTTGCCGACCGACCAGGCCGTGGTCGCGGCGACCACGAGCGACGACGCCAGGACGACAGCCACGAGCCCCCCGAGTGCGACCCCGCCGTGCGCGGCGAGCCACCGGCTGCGCGCCAGCGTCCCGGACAGCCGGGACTCGAGACGGCGAACGGCCTCCTCGTCGCGCAGCGTGCCGATCGCCTGCACGGTGTACCCCATGGCGATCACGGCGAGGTACAGCTGGACGACGGCGACGAAGCCGTCGAGCGGTTCGGCGCCGTCGATCCGAGCTCGCTCGCTCGTCCTCGTCGTCGGGGTGGTCGCGCTGCGCGCTCGACCCCTTCCTCCTCGGACGAATCGAGCGAGCGAGCTCGCTCGTCCGTCCTCGTCGTCGGGGTGGCGAGATTCGAACTCGCGACCTTCCGCTCCCAAAGCGGATGCGCTACCAAGCTGCGCTACACCCCGCGGGCTCGCGCCCGGGCGGGGTCCAGCGTACGGGCAGACGAGGGCCGTGGGTGGCGACCCCTTGCCGCCACCCACGGCCCTGGCGCGCCGGACGGATCAGAACACCCGGATCGCGATCTCCGCCGGCGCCGTGAGGAGCTGCTTGATCTCGTCGTCCACCTTGACCAGCGTGAGCGACGCGCCCGCCATCTCCAGCGACGTGCAGTACTCGCCGACGTAGCTGCGCCACACGTGGATGCCCTTGGCGGCCAGCTTCTCGTGGGCGATCCCGTACAGCAGGTACAGCTCGCTGATCGGGGTGCCGCCCAGGCCGTTGATCATCAGCGCGACCTCGTCGCCCGACGAGTACGGCAGGTCCGGCACGACCGCGTCGAGCAGGATGTCGACGATGCCGTCGGCGTCGCGGATCTTCTCCCGGCGCCGGCCCGGCTCGCCGTGGATGCCGATGCCGATCTCGATCTCGTCGTCCCCGAGCTGGAACAGCGGCTCGCCCTTGGCGGGCGGGGTGCAGGCGGACAGCGCGATGCCCATGGTGCGGGTCACCGAGTTGACCTTCTCGCCGATCCGGGCGCACTCCTCGAGCGAGGCTCCGGCCTCGGAGGCGGCCCCGACGGCCTTCATGACGAAGAAGTTCCCCGCCACGCCACGACGGCCGATCGTGTACAGGGAGTCCTGCACCGCGACGTCGTCGTTGACGAACAGGGTCTTCACCGTGATGCCTTCGGCCTCGGCCAGCTCCGACGCCATCTCGAACGCCATCTTGTCGCCGGTGTAGTTGTTGACCAGCAGCAGCACGCCCTTGTCGGACTTCAGCAGCTTGGTGGTCTCCAGCACGTACTCCATCGGCGGCGCGGAGAACACGTCGCCCGGGCAGGCCGCGTCGAGCATGCCCTTGCCGACCACCATGACGTGGGCCGGCTCGTGACCCGAGCCCGATCCCTGGATGATCGACACCTTGTCGTCACGGGGGCCCTCGGCCCGCATGATGAGGTTGTACTCAGGCACGTACTTCAAGGTGTCCGGGTTGGCCAGGGCGATGCCCTTGAGCATCTCCGGGACGAAGTTCTTCGGGTCGTTGACGAACTTCTTCATTGCCGCCTCCACATCGTCGTGTTGTCCCAGCACGTGCGCTGCCGAGGTGCACGGTCCTCACCCCGACGGTGCCCCCGGTCGCCGCAGCCGGCTCCGGGGGACGTTGATCACCAGGTCTCGGCGATCTTCTCGGCCAGCACCGCGACGGCGATCGCGCCCGGGTCGACCGACCCGATGGACCGTTCCCCGGTGTAGGAGGCCCGGCCCCGCTTGGCCTCCAGCTCCTTGGTGGCCTCGGCCGTGGTCCGCGCGGTCACCGCGGCCGCCTTCAGCGCGTCGCCGCCGGGGTCGCCGGCCGCCAGCCGCTCCTCGAGGGTGTCGGTGAACGGCACCAGCGAGTCGAGCAGCGTCTTCTCCCCGAGCGACGCCCCGCCCCGCGCCTTGATGCCTTCGATCGCGGCGCGCAGCATCGCGACGACGTCCTCGCCGGTCAGGTCGACCTTGCCCTTGGCGACACCGCCGGCCCGCAGCAGCGCCGTCCCCCAGATCGGTCCCGACGTGCCGCCGACGCGCCCCGTGATGACGATCGCGATCTTCTGCAGGAAGGTGCCGATGTCGGTGCGGTCGAACGTGTCCCAGCCCTCGTCAACCCGCTCGAAGCCGCGGGCGAGGGAGAAGCCGAAGTCCCCGTCGCCGACGACCGAGTCCAGGTCCCCGAAGTACTTCTCGTTGGCGATGCAGGTGTCCGTGATGGTGCGCACCACGGACTCGACACGGTCGAAGGAGTACGTCACTGTCTCGCTCCTGTCGGTTCGGTTCTCAGTGGATGGGTGAGGCTGCGGCTGCGGTTCGGAGGTGGTCCACGTCGTCCAGGTGCACTTCCGGGCCGACGACGAGGCCGTACGGGTCGGCCAGCACGCGCGCGGGCTCGTCGGGCAGCTCCCCGAGGGAGGTGACGACGAGCGCCGCACCGGTGAAGTCCTCGTCCACCGTGTAGCTGCTGACCGTGACGAGCGTGGCCAGGCCTGCGGCGCGTGCCGCAGCCAGGCCGTTGCCGGAGTCCTCGACGACGACGACGTCCGCCGGGTCCGCCTTGAGCTCGCGCAGCGCCAGCAGGTAGATGTCCGGGGCGGGCTTCTTCGCCGGGACGATGTCGCTGGCGAACACCTCGAAGTGCTCGGCCAGCTCCGTGCCGACGGCGTGCTCCAGCACGGCGCGCACGGAAGCCTCGGCCGAGGTCGAGGCGACCGCCAGCTGCCAGCCGGCCTCGTCGGCCTCCCGCGCGATGCGTGCGATGCCGGGCCGCGGCGGCAGCACGCCGGAGCCGATGAACGCGGTGTAGCGGGCGGTCTTCGCCTTGTGCCAGGCCGCGACCAGCTCCTTCTGCTCGCCGGGGTCGGACGGCAGGCCGTACGCGGCGACGTTCTCCGGCGTGAACAGCGTCGCCAGCCGCTCCTTGCCGCCGCCGATCGCCAGCAGCCGCCCGTACTCCTCGACGCTCCACCGGATCGGCAGGCCGAACTGCTCGAACGTCGCGTTGAAGGCGGGCAGGTGGCCGTCACGCTCGGTGTCGGCCAGCACGCCGTCGCAGTCGAAGACGAGCGCGGGGCTCACCGGGCCACCCCTGCGTCGAGCGCGGCCGGCGCGTGACCGGCGGCGCCGAACCACTCGACGTGCGTCGCGATCGCGTCCTTCACCGCGGCCTGGATCTCGCGGAACATCGTCGGCGGGTCCCACTTGTCCTTCTCGCGGGCGACGTCGAGGTGGGCCGCGGCGGCCTTCA
>CAZFTZ010000004.1:0-9816 GCA_964521875.1 uncultured Cellulomonas sp.
GGCGCCCTGCCGGACGATCAGGTCGACGTAGCGCTGGCGCACCCGGGCCTCGTCGGACAGCTCGGCGCCCTCGTAGAGGTTGGGCAGCGGCCGGATCGCCTTGGCGGCCAGCCGCCACTCGTCGGCCATCACCGACAGCTCGCCGCGCCTGGAGCTGACCACACGGCCGTGCACGAACAGGTGGTCGCCCAGGTCGACGTCGGACTTGAACGCCGCGAGCGCGTCCGCGCCCACCGCCGCCTCCGAGAGCATCGCCTGCAGCCGCACGCCGGCACCCTCCTGCAGCGTGACGAAGCAGAGCCGGCCGGTGTTGCGCAGGAACACGACCCGGCCGGTGACGCCGACCTCGTCGTCCGTCTCCTCGCCCGGCGCCAGGTCCGGGTGCGCGGCACGCACCGCGGCAATCGTCGTCGTGCGCGGCACGCCGACCGGGTAGGGCGCGACACCCGCGGCGAGCAGCCGCTCCCGCTTGGCGCGCCGGACCGCGATCTGCTCCGGGACGTCGTCGAGGGCGGGGGTGTCGGGCGAAGTCACCGGGAAATCCTACGGTCGGGCGCCGGGGTCCCCGGCCGGGCCGGCGGTCGGGCGCGCGGCCGGACCCGCAGCCGGGAGCCAGGTCGGGTCAGCGGTCAGGTCAGCGGTCGGGCCAACGGTCGCGTGCGCGGCCGGGCCCCCGATCGGATCGAGGTCGAGCGCCAGGTCGAGGATGGGGCTGGAGTGGGTCAGCGCGCCGACCGAGAGGTAGTCGACGCCCGTGGCCGCCACCTCGCGGGCGCGGTCGAGGGTGAGGTTGCCGGTCGCCTCGAGCTCCACGTGGCCGGTGGCCCCCTCGCGGGCGCGCACCGCCGCGACCACCTCGGCCAGCAGCGGCACCGGCATGTTGTCGAGCAGCAGGAAGTCGGCGCCGGCGTCGAGCGCCTCCATCGCCTGGGCGAGCGTGTCCGCCTCGACCTGGATCGCCACCCCGGGGTACCGGCCGCGGATCGCGGCGACCGCCGCCGCCACCGAGCCGCCGGCCGCCGCGACGTGGTTGTCCTTGACCATCGCGACGTCGTACAGGCCCATCCGCTTGTTGGTGCCGCCGCCGCAGCGCACCGCGTACTTCTCCAGCGCGCGCAGGCCGGGGGTCGTCTTGCGGGTGTCGAGCACGCGGGCGCCGGTGCCGGCCAGCGCGTCGGCGAAGCGGCGGGTGTGGGTCGCGACGCCGGAGGCGCGGCTGACGAGGTTGAGCAGGGTGCGCTCGGCGACCAGCAGCACCTGCACCGGGCCGACGAGGTCCGCGACAACGTCGCCGCGCCGCAGGGTCGCGCCGTCGCGCTCGCGCACGACGAGCTCCGGTAGCGCCAGTGACAGGCGCCGCGCCACCTGCGACAGCACCTCCGGGACGACGACGAGGCCGGCCAGCACGCCGTCGGCGCGCGCGACGAGCGCCGCCCGGCCCGTCTCGGTGGCCGGCACCGTCGCCTGCGTGGTGACGTCACGGCCGGGCGCCGGGCCGAGGTCCTCGTCGAGCGCCGCCGTCACCAGGCGGGCGACCGCCGCCTCGTCGGGCCCCTGGTCGCCCGGCAGCACTCCCGGCCGCTCGCTCACGCCCGCTCCTCTCGTCGGCCCCGCCGCCCACCCCGCCGGTTCGGTGCTTCGGCTCGTGCTCGGTGCATCGATGTACCGATGCGGCACGAAAGCACCGAGCTCGCCGCCGTCGTCATGCGTCCGGGAGCGTGACGTGGCTGGTGGTCAGCGTGCCCTCGGGGTCGAGGGCCAGCTCCTGGCGGAAGCGCCACGCCTCGTCGGCCACAGGGAAGTCGGTGCGGAAGTGCCCGCCGCGGCTCTCCTGCCGCTGGTACGCCGCCGCCGTGATGATCGTCGCCATCTGGTGGACGTTCGTCGTCTCCCACTCGGCCGGCTGCGGTTCGGCGAGCGTGCGGCCGTCGTCGTGCCGCCGGTCGGCGTCGGTGGGCACCTCGGCGAGCGCAGCCAGGGTCGCCGCCAGACCGACGCCGTCGCGCAGCGGACCGGTGCCGTCGGTGGCGACGCGCTGGATGCGGGCGCGCGCGGCCGCCGCCACCAGCGCGCGCTGACCCAGCCGGACCACCGGGTCGCGGCGCACCAGGTCGCCGTCGCGGACCGCTCGGGCGATCTCGGCCGCCGCGCGGTGCGCGAACACCATGCCCTCGAGCAGGGAGTTCGACGCCAGCCGGTTGGCGCCGTGCACACCTGTACAAGCCGCCTCCCCCGCGGCGTACAGGCCCGGGAGCGACGAACGGCCCCACAGGTCGGTGACGACACCGCCGGAGAAGTAGTGCTGTGCCGGGGCCACCGGCACCAGGTCGTCGGCCATGTCGATGCCGTGCTCGGCCAGTGCCTCGGTGATCGTCGGGAACCGCTTCGCGAGGAAGTCCGCGCCCAGGTGCCGGGCGTCCAGCCACACGTGGTCCGCGCCGGTGGCGGCCATCCGACGGACGATCGCGTGCGCGACGACGTCACGCGGCGCCAGCTCGGCCAGCGGATGAACCTCCGGCATGAACCGGACGCCGTCGGTGTCCAGCAGCAGCGCGCCCTCGCCGCGCACCGCCTCGCTGATGAGCGTCAGCTGGCCCTTCACCCCGGTGCCGAGGTACAGCACCGTCGGGTGGAACTGGACGAACTCGACGTCTCCCACACGCGCACCCGCGCGCAGCGCAGCGGTGATGCCGTCCCCGGTCGCCTGCGGCGGGTTGGTCGACGAGCGGTACACCTGACCGATGCCGCCGGTCGCCAGCAGCACCGCGGGCGCCAGCGCCGCGCCGACGCCGCCCCGGTCGCCCTCGCCGATGACGTGCAGCGTCACCCCGCACACCGGTCCCGGGCGGCCGTCGAGGTCCGGGGCGGCGGTCAGCACGTCGAGCACCAGCGCGTGCTCGATCACCTCGATGCCGGGGTCGTCGCGCACCGCCTCCACCTGCGCGACGAGCGCACGCGACACCTCGGCTCCGGTGGCGTCGCCACCGGCGTGGATGATCCGGTTGGCGTGGTGGCCGCCCTCGCGGGTGAGCGACAGGCTGCCGTCGGCCGTGCGGTCGAACACCGCGCCGCGCCCGACGAGCTCCCGCACCCGCTCGGGGCCTTCGTGCACCAGCACCTCCACCGCGCGCGGGTCGCACAGCCCGACGCCGGCGACCAGCGTGTCCCGCAGGTGTGCGTCCGGGGAGTCCGTCGGGTCGAGCGCAGCCGCGATGCCGCCCTGCGCCCACAGCGTCGAGCCGGACGCCAGCACGTCCTTGGTGACGAGCAGCACCCGCGGCACCTGGGTGCGCAGCTCGAGGGCGGCGGTCAGCCCGGCGATGCCGGAGCCGACGACGATGGCGTCCGCCTCGACGGTCCAACCCGGCGCCTGGCCGGCCAGCTTCGTCGCGAGGCGGACCGGCAGCGGGCTGGTGACGGTCACGGGCGTCAGCATGCTCCTGCTCGCGCCCACGGACCGAACCGGACCCGCTGACGAGACGCCGTCATCGGTATGACATGGTTATACTGAGGTCGTGAAGACAGCGGTCTCCTTGCCAGACGAGGTGTTCGCACGGCTCGACGAGGCGGCACGTCGCGCTGGCTTGAGTCGCTCCGAGTTCTTCCGCAACGCGGGCGTCCGGTACGCCGAGCACCTCGCCGCGATCGACGTCACCGCACAGATCGACGCATACGTCGAAGCGACCGGTGACGACGGCTCGGACGCCGCCTGGGCCCGCCTGTCGCACCGGACGCTCGCCGCTGCGACAGAGGGCGACGCCTGGTGATCGAACGCGGAGACGTGTGCTGGATCGACCGCGGCGAGTCGGCAGCAGGCGACCATCGGCCGGCGAGGCTGCGCCCGGTCGTCGTGGTGCAGGCGGACGCGTACAACAGATCACGGCTGGCGACGACGGTCGTCGTCTCGCTCACGTCGAACCTCGCGGCCGCGGCAAAGCCCGGGAACGTGTTCCTCCCTGCCTCGGACACCGGACTGCCGAAGGACTCTGTCGTCAACGTCACCCAGCTCGCCACGGTCAACCGGTACGAGCTCATCGAGCCGCGCGCCCCCCAGCTCTCGTCCGTCCTGATGCGCGAGATCGACTCGGGGCTCGCACAAGTCCTCGGCCTGCGCCTCGCGCTCTGAGCCGTCAGCGCAGCGTCACGGTCGCGTTGTCGATGAGGCGGGTCGCCCCGACGCGGGCCGCCAGTGCCAGCAGCGCGGTCCCGGTCGCTGCGGGCGGCACGTCCTCGAACGAGTCGGGGTCGACGAGCGCCGCGTAGTCCACCGAGTCGACGCCGTCCGCGCCGGTCAGCGCCGCGAGAGCGACCTCGCGCACGGCAGCGGGCGACGCGCCCTCGTCGGCCGCCGCCGCGGCCGCGGCCAGCGACCGGGACAGCGACAGGGCGCGCCGCCGCTCGTCGGGCGTCAGGTAGGCGTTGCGCGACGAGAGGGCCAGGCCGTCGCCGTCGCGGACGATCGGCACCCCCACCACCGACACCGGCACGTCGAGGTCGCGCACCATCCGCCGCACCGCGGCGAGCTGCTGCGCATCCTTCTGCCCGAACAGTGCGACCCCGGGCCGCGTCAGGTGCATGAGCTTGAGCACCACGGTGAGCACGCCGTCGAGGTGGCCGGGCCGGAACGCGCCCTCCAGCACCTCGCCGATCCGGCCGGCGGTCACCCGCACCACGGGGTCGCCGTCGGGGTACATCACGGCCGGGGTCGGGGCGAACACCACGTCGCCCTCGCCCAGCAGGCCCTCGCCGGTCAGCTTCTCGACGTCCCCGGACAGATCGCGCGGGTAGCGGTCGAGGTCCTCGGCCGGACCGAACTGCAGCGGGTTGACGAAGATCGTCACCACCACGTGGTCGGCCAGCTCGCGCGCCCGGCGTACCAGCGACAGGTGGCCGGCGTGCAGCGCTCCCATGGTCATGACGACGGCGCGGCGGTATGGGCGGCCCGCCGCCGGCTCCTCGTCCTGCGATGCCAGCGCCGCGGCGAGCGCCGCCGCGTCCGCCGCCAACGTCGGGCGGGTCATCGTCCCTCCTCCGGGGGCGTGGGCCCCGGTTCACCGGGCCCGCGCACGCCCGCCAGCACGTCCAGCAGGCGCTCTGCCGCGGCCTCGTCGAGCAGGCCCGCGGCGACGGCGCGGACGGTCGCCGCCCGTGCCAGTGCAACGTATCCCGCCACGACGTCGACCGCCCCCGTGGTGCCCGCCATGCCGGTGAGCACGTCGATGTGCTCCGCCACGGTGCCGGCGTCGCCACGGCGCACCGGCCCGGTGAGCGCGGCGATCGCGCCCGGCCCGCCCACGCGCGAGGCCGCCCGCAGCGCGCCGTCGAGGGACGCGTCGAGCAGCGGGCGGAGCATGCGGCCGGGGTCGTCGATCCCGGCCGCGGCCAACGTGGCGGCGGCCTGCGCGACGAGCACCGTCAGGTGGTTCGCGCCGTGCGCCAGCGCCGCGTGGTACAGCCCGCGCGCCGCCTCGTCGAGCACGACCGGCTCGCCGCCGATCTCCACCACCAGCGCCTGGGCGATCGGCAGCACCGCGGCCGGGGCGGTGACCGCGAACGGGCAGCCCTCCAGCCGGTGCAGGTCGAGCGAGGTGCCGGTGAAGGTCATCGCGGGGTGGATCGCCAGCGGGATCGCGCCCGCCTGGCGGGCCGGGGCCAGCACGTCCGTCCCGTAGCGGCCGGCGGTGTGCACGACGATCTGCCCGGCCTGCCACGCGCCCGTCGCCGCCAGGCCGGCGACGAGGGGCACCAGCGCGTCGTCGGGCACGGCCAGCAGCACGAGCTCGGCACGCCGCACCACCTCCGGCACCTCGAGCACCGGCACCCCGGGGAGCAGCATCTCGGCACGCTCCAGCGACGCCTCCGAGACGGCGCTGACGGCGAGCACCGGATGGCCCGCAGCCCGCAGCGCGTGGCCGAGCACCGCCCCGACGTGCCCTGCCCCGACGACACCGACACCGAGCCGCCCGGGCCGCTGCGCCGGTGCGCTCACTCCTGCCTCATCCACTGCTCGGGCACGGCGGTGCGGCGGGCGCGGCGGGCGCGCTCCGCCTGCTCCTGCAGCAGCGCGACCGCCACCGCCGTGTCCAGGTGCTCGATGCGCGGCACCACCGGCCCGGGCGTGGAGTGCGCGGCCAGCGACGCGACACCGAGCCTGCGCTGCAGCGGCCCCTGCTGCAGGGCGAGGGACTGCGTGCGCTCGTGCGGCACCACGTCGACCCGCCGCCAGAACCGGCCCGAGCGCAGCAGCAGCGCGCGGCGCGTGACGAGCACGCCGTGCCGCCGCCAGCCGACCGGGTCGACCCAGCGCGAGCGCCGTGGCGCGGCCGTCCAGCCCCCGTCGTCGCCGGTGCCGTCGAACGCGCCCTGCAGCGCCGCGCGCGGGTCGTCGACACCGAGGTCCGGCAGCACCAGCCAGAGCGCCAGCATCGCCTCGTCCCGCGTGGCAACCGGGTGCAGCACGGTCTCGGTGCCCTGCTTGTCGCGGTCCCCCGCGTAGCCCGCGACGTTGACCTCCACCCGCCACCAGTCCTTGCCGCGCCACAGCAGCGGCTGGTGCAGCCGGACGGCCTGCACCCGGCCGGGAGGCAGGGTCTGCGAGCGCGCCTCGGTCAGCCCGTGACGCAGCCGGATGCCGTCCGGGGACGTCGCGGCGCGGAACGTCGCGGCGCTGTTGATCCGCTGCCAGAAGAAGCTCGCCAGCGCGAAGCCCATCGGCAGCAGCGAGAACACCACCTCGCCCGGGGCGCCGACGGCGACGATCACCACGATCCCGACGACGAGGATCGCGAACCACACCGTGCCGCCGGAGCGCACGATCGAGGCCAGCAGGCGAGGCATCGGCAGCTCGTAGACCGGGCGCTCGGGCGCCGTGGCGAAGGCCGCCTCGCCAGGGACGCGCAGGCCGACCGGGCCGGAGGCCGATGTCGGCGCCGCTGCCGGCACCACGTCTGCCGTCGTCGTCGCCGTTCCGGACGCCAGGGGCGCCGCCGCGCCGGGCCGCTTGAGCCCGGCGGCCAGCGCGAGCAGCTCGGCACGCAGCGCGTCCGCGTCCGCCTCTCGCAGGAACGCCAGCGACACCCGCGACCCGCTGCCGCCGGCGACCTCGAGACGGAGTTCCGAGAGCCCGACGAGCCGCCCGAGCAGCGGCTGCACCACGTCCACCGCCTGCAGCCGGTCCAGCCGCGCCTGCCGCTGCTGCCGGAACACGATCCCCTGGCGCAGGTGCACGGCCTCGTCGGTCACCGCGTAGCGGGTGACGCGCCACGAGACGAACGAGAACGCGAGCGCGACCAGCGCAACCACCACCAGCAGGCCGACCGCGACCAGCCAGCCGCGCCCCTCCAGCAGGTCGCCGGCGCGGCGGATGTCGTCGGTCAGCTGCGTGCTCGCGATCACCAGCACCGCGACGACCGCCTTCCACCCCTTGAGCAGCGGCGTGACTGGATGCATCCGCTGCCACGCGTAGCCGTCCTCACCGGCGGTCTCCGGGACGACGGGCGCGGGCTGGATGCTCACAGCCCCGCCAGCCGTGCCTCGCCGCGCGAGGCGAGCCGCTCACGCAGCCGGGCCGCCTCGGCGGGCGGCAGACCGGCGATCGAGGCGTCCGACGACGGTGAGGCGGTGTGCAGCTGCACCTGGGCGATGCCGTAGCCGCGGTCGACCGGGCCGGCCTTGACGTCGACGAACTGCATCCGCCCGTACGGCACCACGACGAGCGAGCGGAACATGATGCCGCGGCGGATCAGCAGGTCGTCCTCGCGCTCGGCGTACTGCAGCGCGCGCACCTGCCGCGGCACCAGCCACAGCAGCCAGAGCCCGACGAGCACGACGAGCGCCGGCAGCACCCACAGCCAGACCACGCCGGACAGCGCGGCCGGCAGCACGGCGGCGATCAGCAGGGGGACCAGCCAGAACGCGGCGACCGTCAACCGTGCGGCGCCGAGCCGGGGCGAGACGGGGGTCCAGGACAGGTCGAGGGAGAACGGGTCCGCTGGGGCCATGCGGCCATCCTGGCACCCCGGGGTGACGTCCCGGGCACGACTACGTCAGGAGTGACATCCCGGCCCGCGACGTCGCTCTCGTATCGAAGGTCCGCACCTCGGTGCAGCCCTCGGACAAGTCGATCTGGACAACGAGCGCGTCGGCGAAGTCGGCGCCGGAACGCGCTGCCGTGAGCGCGGCACGCACGAGGTCCGGCTCCTGCACCCTGAGCTGAACCTCGACGGGGACGCGCTCGTCGACGCCGTGATGTCGGTCGTCGACTTCGTCGCCGCGTACCCCACGGACCGGATCGCGCGGGCTTCCGTGTGACGGCTGCGTTCCCCGTCACCGGTCCGCGGCCGCAGGGTCATGGTCCCGGCGGTGTCGCGGCGGACGGCCGTGCCGGTCAGGTCGCCGCGGGGTCCGGCGTCGCGGCGGGGTCGCGTTCCTTGTCGTCGTCCTGCGGCGGCACGCGGCAGAACCACTCCACGACGAGCCCGACGACCGCGAGCACCACCGCGCCACCCGCGGCGACCGCCGCCGACCCGGCGCGCCCGGCGTTCCCGGGGATCGCGGTGTCGACCAGGTGCGCCACGACCTGCCCGCCGTACCAGCCGGTGAGCAGCGCGCCGGTGTAGCACGCCGCCTTCGCCAGCACCGCGGTGCGCGCGGCGCGGATCGGGTCGAGGGTCGGACGCTTGCCGTGCAGGAACTGGCGCACCGCCCAGCCCATCGAGAACACCACCGCGGCGATGAGCAGCTCGACCGCGACCACCAGCCACGACACCCGCGGCATGCCCGGGCCCTGCCGGTCGAGCCAGGTGGTGAGCATCGAGGCGAGCACGCCGACCACCACGGCGACGGCGACGAGCGTCTGCCAGCGCGTCCGCCGCATCACGGCTCCCAGGGGCCGACGACCGGAGTCGCGGCGGTGCCGGTCGGGCCGGCCGCGCTCGTCGGGCCGCCCGGGATTGCGGGCCCCCCGGGGCTGGCCGGGCCGGTTCCGCCGGAGATGACGGCGGGACCCGCGGAGTGCCGCACGACGTGCCCCGGAGCCGACGGCGTCGAGGAGGTCGTCGGCACCGGGTCGGTCAGCCAGTCCAGCGCCAGCCAGCGGATGCCGACGCGGTCCGGGGCGGTCTCGGCGAGCACGCCCACCGGCCCGCCGCCGAGCCCGGGCAGCACCGCCTCGGGGTCGACCGCTGCCCACGGCTGCAGCACGAACGCACGCTGGTGCGCCCTCGGGTGCGGCAGCTCCAGGTCGTCGGTCACCGCGAGCACCGTGTCGTAGACGACGAGGTCGACGTCGAGGGTGCGCGGTCCCCAGTGCTCGTGACGCTGCCGGCCGTGCGCGTTCTCGATGCCCTGGCAGGCGCGCAGCAGCTCGCGCGGCGCGAGCGTGGTGGTCCCGAGGACGACCGCGTTGAGGAAGTCCGGCTGGTCCGGCCCGCCCACCGCGGCGGTGCGTGCCAGCGGGGACACCGCCGTCACGTCCAGCCCCGGCACCGCCGACAGCTCGGCCACCGCGGCGCGCAGCGTCTCGGCCGCCGGTCCCAGGTTGGCTCCCAGGGCGATGACGACGTCCACCGGCGCGGCCGGCCGCTCGTCGAGGTGGTCGAGCAGGATCTCACCCTGGACCACCTCGGCGTCGGTGTCGTCGGGCGCCGGCGCCACCACCGCCGGCGGCTCGCGGTACGGCTCGGCGGCGGGAAGCTTGGTGCGGTCGCGGCGGATGCTGACGGCCACGTCGCCGAACGGCACGTCGAGCGGTGCCTGCGGCTTGTGCACCGTGACGTCGACCGCCTGGACTCCCGGGTTGTCCAGCACGGTCGCCGC
>CAZFTZ010000005.1:0-4200 GCA_964521875.1 uncultured Cellulomonas sp.
AGCTCCAGCCGGGGCCAGTCCGCCAGGTCGGCGCGCATGCGGCGGTCGTGGGTCGCGACGACCACGGCGGCGCTCGTCTTGCGCAGCGCGGCGGTCAGCTCGTCGACCAGCGCGACGGACAGGTGGTTGGTCGGCTCGTCGAGGATCAGCACGTGGGGGGCGTGCAGCAGCGTGCGGGCCAGGTCGAACCGGCGCCGCTGCCCCACCGACAGCTCGTCGAGCGGGCGCTCGAGGTCCTCCTCGGAGAGCAGGCCGAGCGCGGCCACGGGGACCAGCTCGTCCGGGTCGAGCGCACCGGCGTCCAGCAGCTGCAGCGCATGACGGGCGTAGGCGTCGAACGAGGTCCCCACGGGCTCGTCGTCCCTCTCCTGCGCCAGCACGCCGAGCCGTGCCCCGGGCGTCACCGTGCGCAGGCCGCGGTCGGGCACCAGCGAACCGGCGAGCACCGCCAGCAGCGTCGACTTGCCGGAGCCGTTGGGGCCGGTGACCAGCAGCCGGCCGCACGGCAGCAGCTCGATCCGGCGGCCCGGCAGGTCCATCCGGCCCGCGACGCGTGGCGCCCGGACGTCGAGCAGGGGCCCGCCGCGATACTCGCGGGGCGTCGCCGGCAGGTCGGGGAACGCCATCACCGGCGGTGGCACGGGGACGGCGACGGACTCCGCCTCCAGCCGCTGCATCAGCCGGTCCACGGTCTTCACCTGCGAGCGGGCCCGGGTGGCGCGGCGGTGGCCCTGGCTGCCCTTCGGCGGTCGCCACGCGTCGGACAGGCCCTCGTACGACTCGTCGAGCCGCTCGGCGAGCACGGCCGCCTTCTTGCGCTCCATGCGGTAACGCGCCCGCCAGCGACGCAGCATCTGGTCCTTGGCGAAGCGGTAGTCGGCGTAGCGCGTCGCGCCGTACAGCGCGGGGCGGCCGTCCATCGCCGGGTCGAGGTCGAGGATCCCGGTCATCACGTCGTCGAGCAGCTGGCGATCGTGGGTGACGACGACGAGCGCGCCGGGCCAGTCGCGCAGCAGAGCTGTGAGGTAGTCGACGCCGGCGTCGTCCAGGTGGTTCGTCGGCTCGTCGAGCAGCAGCAGGTCGGCCCGCTCGGAGATCCGCGCCGCCAGCCGGACGCGGTAGCGCTCGCCGACCGAGAGCTCCGCGAGCGGACGGCCGACGTCGCGCGGCGCCCCGAACCGCGTCAGCGCCTCGTCCGCTCGCCGGCCGGCGTCCCAGGCGGCCAGCTGCTCGTAGCGAGCGATCGCGGCGGCCAGCCAGCCGGTGTCCCCGGTCTCGTGGTCGAACGTGGCGATCGCGGCCGCGAGCTCGTCGGACGCGGTCCGCGCGGCGGCCACCGACCGCTCGACGACGTCGCCGATCGTCGCCTCCGGGGACACCTCGAGCTCCTGCTCGACGACCGCGAGGGTCCCCTGCCGGCGCACCTCGCCCGCCTGCGGCACCAGCTCCCCGGCCAGCACGCGCAGCAAGGTCGACTTGCCGGCGCCGTTCTCCCCCACCAGCCCCAGCCGTGTGCCCGCAGGGACGACGAGGTCGAGCCGGTCGAGCACGGGCCGGCCCGGGTAGCCGAAGGTGACGCCCTCGGCCACCAGCTGGACCTGCGCCGGGTCCGCGCCCGCCATCAGCCGCCCAGCGCCCGCGCCACCGCGGGGACGAGCGCCCGGAAGGCCTGGCCGCGGTGGCTGATCGCGTTCTTCTCCTCGGGTGTCAGCTCCGCGCAGGTGCGGGTGTCGCCGAGCGGCACGAGCACGGGGTCGTAGCCGAAGCCGTTGCCGCCGCGCGGCGCGAACGCCAGCCGACCCTCGAGGGTTCCGTGCTCCACCACCTGCACGCCCTCCGGGGTGACGAGCGCCGCGGCGCACACGAACCGCGCGGTCCGGTGCGGCTCGGCGATGTCCGCCAGCTGCGCCAGCAGCAGGTCGAGGTTGGCCTCGTCGTCGCCGTGGTGCCCGGCCCAGCGCGCGGAGAAGATGCCGGGCGACCCGCCCAGCACGTCGACCGCCAGCCCGGAGTCGTCGGCCACTGCCGGCAGGCCGGTGGCGGCGGCGACGGCTCGCGCCTTGACCAGCGCGTTCTCCGCGAACGTCAGTCCGTCCTCGACGGGGTCGGGGACGTCGAGGTCCCCGGCGGTCACGACGGCGTCGAGGTCCAGGGCGGGCAGTGCGGGGTGCAGGATCGCGCGCAGCTCGCCGAGCTTGTGCCGGTTGTGGGTGGCCAGCACCAGCCGCGGACTCGTCATGCGGTGGTCACCCGGGTGCCGGGGGCCGCCGCCAGGGCCTCGGCCTGCAGCTTCGCGAGCCGGGCCGTGCCGCCGAGCGCCAGGTCGAGCAGGGCGTCGAGCTCCGCGCGGTCGAACGGGGCGTGCTCGGCCGTTCCCTGCACCTCCACGAACCGCCCGCCGCCGGTGACGACGACGTTCATGTCCGTCTCGGCACGGACGTCCTCCACGTACGGCAGGTCCAGCATCGGCGTGCCGTCGATGATGCCGACGCTGACCGCGGAGACGGAGTCGTGCAGCACCTCGCGGCCGGCCCGGACCAGGCCCTGCTGGCGCGCCCACGCCACCGCGTCCGCGAGCGCGACGTACGCACCGGTGACCGACGCGGTGCGCGTCCCGCCGTCGGCCTGCAGCACGTCGCAGTCCAGCACGACGGTGTTCTCGCCGAGCGCGGCGATGTCGATGATCGCGCGCAGGCTGCGCCCGACGAGGCGCGAGATCTCGTGGGTGCGGCCGCCGACGCGGCCCTTGATCGACTCCCGCTCGGAGCGGGTGCTCGTCGAGCGCGGCAGCATCGAGTACTCCGCGGTGACCCAGCCCTCGCCGGAGCCCTTCTTCCACCGCGGCACGCCCTCGGTGAAGCTCGCGACGCACAGCACGGTGGTGCTGCCGAACTCGACGAGGACGCTGCCCTCCCCTGCGTCGAGGTAGCGGCGGGTGATGGCGATCGGACGCAGCTCGTCGGGCTGTCGCCCGTCCGAACGCGACCCCACGGGCGACTGGCTCATGCCCCGACCCTACCGGCCGCCACCGACGCCCCCTCGCCCGCGGCGGCGGGGGTGCGCTACAGGAGAAACCGGGCGCCGGGGGTGGCCAGGCTGATGAGGCCGGGGTAGACGGCGCGTGCCTCGGCCTGGGCCAGCGCAGGGTCGTTCCACGCGGGGATGTGGGTGAGCACCAGGTGGCGGGCGCCGCCGACGGCAGCCGCCTCGGCGGCCCGGCGAGCGGTGAGGTGGATGCCCCGGTACGCGTTGTCGCGCCCCTCGTGGAATGCCGCCTCGGCGAGCAGCAGGTCGGCGTCGGCCGCCAGCGCGTCGAGGCCGGGGCCGGAGTCGGTGTCGCCGGTGTACGCGACCGACACCGTGCGGGACGGCTCGCCCTCCGCGGGCCCGGTCACCCGCACCCCGAAGCAGGGCACCGAGTGGTTCATCGCCACCGGGGTCAGCGTCAGCGGCCCGACGACGACGGGCGCCGCCGGGTCCCACTGGTGCACGTCGAACTGCCCGTCGGTGCTTGCCGCGGGGTCGTCGTCCCCCGCGATCTGCAGCAGCCGCGCGCGCGTCCCGGCCGGGCCCCACACAGGCACCGCCGGCAGGGCACCCTCCGGGCGGTACCGGCGCGCCACCGTCAGCACCGCCATGTCCGCGACGTGGTCGGAGTGCAGGTGGGACAGCCCGATCGCGTCGAGGTCGCGCACGTTCCAGAACCGCTGCAGCGGGCCGAGCGCGCCGTTGCCGAGGTCGAGCAGCACCGTCCAGGTGCGCCCGTGCTCGTCGTCGGCCTGCACCAGGTAGGCGGCGCACGCGGCGTCCGGCGCCGGGAAGGAACCGGCGCAGCCGACGACGACGAGCCTCACCGGATCGCCGCCAGCGACTCCACCCGGTCCACCTCGGGACCGAGGAACCGGCGGGCGAGCGTCGCGAACGAGCGCGGGTCACCGGTGGCGAGGAACCGGTGCGACGGCGGCCCGGCCTCGGGGTTCCGCTCCAGGTCGTGCGCGACGAGCGTGCGGTAGACGTCCTTCGCGGTCTCCTCGGCCGACGAGACGAGGGTGACGTCCTCCCCCATGACGTAGGAGATCGCGCCGGTGAGCAGCGGGTAGTGCGTGCAGCCGAGGACGAGCGTGTCGACACCCGCCTCACGCACCGGGTCGAGGTACTCGTGCGCTACCGCCAGCACCTCCGGCCCGCTCGTCTGGCCCG
>CAZFTZ010000006.1:0-10110 GCA_964521875.1 uncultured Cellulomonas sp.
CAGCGTGCCGACCGGCACACCGCCGGCGGTCGCCACCGCGGACAGGCTCGCCTCGACGGCGAACGCGTTCGGGTTGCTCACGACGAGCGTCCCGGACACCCCGTACCCGCTGTCGAACGGACCGGACGGGGTGACCCGCACCGTGTACTCGAACGACGCGTTCTCACCGGCGGAGACCTCCGCCGAGCTGCGGTCGACCGACTTGTCGATCGCCCAGTCGTAGTCGCGGTCGAAGTCGCCGGTCGCGGTCGTCGTCGCGGTGAGCGCGGCCAGCGCAGCGGGCTCGTTGGTCACCGTGCAGCTGACCATGTCGCCGGCGCTCATCGGGATCGTGAAGCCGAGCGCGCCGGTGTTGGTGACGGTCAGCGCCGCCCCGGTCGGGTTCTCCTTGTTCTTCACCGTGCAGACGGCGTTCTTGCCGGACGCCTGCAGCAGCTGGTAGGCGGGCTGCTGCCGCTCCGTAATGGTGATCGGGACGGCCGTCGCCGTCGTGCTGGTGAACGCCACCGGGAAGTTCACCGCGCCGGTCCCGGCCGCGGTGGTGCCGTGGTCCGCGAGCGCGCTGATCAGCGGGCTGGCGGTGGTGGCGTCGAACGTCCAGCCGCCGGCCGGGGAGGTGGCGCCGTCGAGCCCGACGACCTCCTTGACCACCGTGAGCGACGGGGTGCACGCGGTGAAGACCGAGTCGCGCAGCCACTCGCCGGCGTGCTCGTAGGAGCCGGACTGGACGAACGCGTCCGCGCCGGAGATCGCCTGGAGGTTGACGCCCGCGCCGGTGCTGCCGACGCCGTCGCCGACGCCGAGCGCGACGATCCGGGTGCCCTCGAGCTTGAGCGCGTTGGCCGAGAAGATGCCGGCCTCGATCTCCGCGAACCGGGTGTTCTTGCCGGCCTGGCTCGCGGCGTAGACCGTCGGGTTGCCGTCGGTGACGACGACCGCGAGGTCGAACGCGCCGGGCTGCTGGGTGACCGTCCACAGGGCGTCGTCCCAGTTGGTGTAGCTCGTGTTCTTCGGCGTCAGCTTGTCGATCTTCGCGTCGAGCGCGTCGACGCTCGCCTGCGTCGAGACCGGCGTCAGGCCGGACTGGACCGTGGCGGTGGTGCCGAAGGAGAACAGCTGCACCTGGCTCGGGGTGCCGAGCAGCGCGTCGACGTAGGTCTTGGCCGCCTGGTGCAGCGCCTCGGTCGCGTGCGCCTGCAGCACGGAGGCCGACAGGTCGACGACGAGCGCCACCTTCACGCCGCACTGCTGGTCGAGCGTCGGGTTGGCGTAGGACAGCGCCCACTGGCCCTCGGAGGCGGTGTAGTCGGTGCCCTTGGTGGGCAGCGTCATGAAGTCCTTGCCGGACTCGTAGCTGCCGCCCTTCGCGAGCTTCGGCGTCTGGAACGCGTAGGTCCGAGTCTGGTCCTTGTCCGGGTCGGTGATCGGGGCGGTGGTCAGCTCCGTGGTGAGCGCGTAGCCGCCGACGCCGCTGATCCCCTTGACCCAGTAGCGCGTGCTCGAGCCGATCCGGTCACCAGGCACCGTGAAGGTCACGACGCCGGAGGCGTCGGATGTCGCGGTCGCCCAGTCGCCCGCGACCGGTGTCGGGGCGTCCTCGGTCGCGAACAGGCCGAGCGTGACGCCGGACAGCCCGGACACGGTGGACTCGCCCGTGCGGTAGCCACCGACGTGCACCGTGATGGTCGCGGCGTCGGCGTCCGCCGCGGGCGTCGGTGTCGCGACGGCGGCCACGGGGTCGGCCTGCTCGGTGGCCGCCGCCCCGGGTACCGCCGACTCGGGCGCAGGAGACTCCTCCGGCGCCGCCGGTTCCGGGGCCGCGGTCTCGTCGTCCGCCGGGACCTCCTCCGGCGTCGCCTCCTCGATCCCGTTCTCGTTCTCGGACTCGTCGGGCGCGACCGCCGGCTCGGCCACGACGTCGAGCGTGGGCCCGTCGGCCATGGCGGGCGCCAGGCCGGAGAGCGTGACCGCCCCGGCGAGGAGTGCCGCGAGGGCCCAGGCCGCCAGGCGGTGCGTTCGTCCTCGCGCGTGCCGTCCGGCCCGCGCGGCGTGCACTGTGGTGCGCACGTCGACCACCTTTCCCCGGGGTTGCCCGGGCTCCGACGACGGCCCGGTGGTGGCCGGGGGGCGATGCCGGTCCGGATCCGGTCCGGGCGCTGGGTGCATCGCGCGTCGTCCGTCCCATGTGACGACGCGCGCGTGCGTACCCCTAGGGACAGGTGACACGTATGAGTAATAGCGATGGACGCACTTGAGTAGGCAAGGGATGGTCGTGAGTGCCCGGGAACGACGAGGGAGCGGCTCACCTCGCCCCGCCGCCCGGCACCGATTTCGCCCGGGTGACGTGACCCCCACGGGCCCTTCGTCGTCCTGACGTGCGACGATCGCGGCAATACGCTCGAATGAGACCCGCATGCAGCCGACCTGCGAGGTGAGCATTGGGCTCGAAGCCGAGACGTCGATCGAAGCTGACAGCCGCCCTGTGCTGCCTGGTGCTCGCCCTGTTCCCGTGGTCCGGCGGCCTGCCGGCGGTGGCCGCGACGACCTACCGGATCGCGTTCCAGACGAACGAGAACGGCGGCATCCTCACCGTCGGCAACAACCTGCTGACGTGCCCGGACTCGGACGCCGACTGCGCGGCAGCACGCTCCGGGTCGAACACCCTCAACAACAACGCGTTCGTCATGACGAACCTGGACGCCGACGCGGACCCGACGACGTTCAACTCCTCCAGCGCCCAGCTGACGCTGCCGTCCGACGCCGTCGTGCTCTTCGCCGGCCTGTACTGGGGCGCCCGCCTCGCCCGGGGCAGCGGTGGCGCCGCGGCGTCCGGCGACCAGAACGTCGCGTCGTTCAAGACGCCCACCATGTCGACGTACGAGCAGGTGACGGCCGATGTCACCTACTCCCAGCCGGAGAGCTCGCGGCCGTACCACGACTTCGCCGACGTCACGGCGGAGGTCCAGGCCGCCGGCAGCGGCACGTACTGGGGCGCCGACGTCGTCGCCGCCACCGGCGAGGACCGCTACGCCGGCTGGTCGCTCGTCGTCGTCTACCGGTCGCCCAGCCTGCCGCTGCGCAACCTCACCGTGTTCGACGGCTTCACCGACGTCGCCCAGGGCAACCCGCAGACCGTGACGGTCTCCGGGTTCCTCACACCGGCGGCCGGGGCGGTCGCAGTGCAGCTCGGCATGGTCGCGTACGAGGGCGACGTCGGCGCCTCCGGCGACACGGCCTCGCTCGAGACCACGCAGCTCGGCACACCGCTGTCCCCCGGCTCCAACTTCTTCAACTCGACCGACGACAACAGCGGCGTCTCGGTGACCGCGCGCACCCCCGCCGACCGCAACATGCTCGGGTTCGACATCAAGAACATGAGCGCCTCGGGGATCATCGCCAACTCGGCCACCTCGGCGACGCTGAGCTTCACCAGCACCGGCGACACCTACTTCCCCGGCGTCGTGACGACGGCGATCAACCTCTACGCACCGGACTTCACCTCGTCGGCCAAGAGCGTGACGGACCTGACGGGCAACAACCCGCCGCGGCCCGGGGACACGCTGCAGTACGCCGTGCTCGTCGCGAACACCGGCGACGACCCGTCGAGCGGCACGTCGCTGGTGGACACGCTCCCGGCGACCGTCTCGTACGTGACCGGCTCGATGGTGCTGGTCGACCCGGCCACCGCGACGGGCACACCGCTGAGCGACGACCCGGGCGACGACGTCGGCACGTACGACTCCTCGGCCCGGCAGGTGACCGTCAACCTCGGGTGCGGGGCGACGGCCACCGCCGGCGGCGTCGTCGCGTCCCCCAGCACCACGGCGGCGGCCAGCTGCGCGACGACGCAGACGGTGGTGCAGTTCCGCGTCACGCTGGACGACGCGGCAGGCGGCACCACGGTGAGCAACGTCGGCGAGGTGCACTACACCGCGTCGACCGCCAACCTCGTCAAGGCGCCGTTCCTGACCCGTCCGGCGTCGGTGCAGGTCGCCCAGGTCGCCGACGTCTCGATCGGCAAGTCGCTGTCCGCGACGAGCGTGCCGGCAGGCGGCACGGTGACCGCCACCCTGACGGTGACGAACTCGGCGACGAGCCCCAACCCGGCCGCCGGCGTCGTGGTCACCGACAAGCTGCCACCGGGAATGACGGCCGGCGCCATCACGCCCGCCTCCGCCAACTGCCAGGTGACCGGGGCCGCCACCACCGGCCAGACCGTCACGTGCACCGTCGGCTCGCTCCCGGTCGGCGCGAGCCTGCAGATCTCCGTCCCGGGCACGGTCGCCTCCGGCAGCACGTCCGCCAACGCCACCGACCTCGCGCAGGTGTCCACCGCGAGCCTCGACCCCGTGCTCACCAACAACATCGCGACGCAGACCGCCACGGTGACGCGCTCGGCCGACCTGCGGATCGTCAAGACGCCGCCCGCGAGCCCCGCCGCACCCGGCAGCCTGGGCGCCGCGACGACGTTCCACCTCGTCGCCACCAACCTCGGGCCGTCCGACGCGCAGAACGTCGTCGTCTCCGACACCACCGGGAACCTGTCGCTGTTCCAGCTCGTCGCCGCGTCCGTCGCTGGCGGGACGTGCTCGGTGTCCGGCAGCACCGTCCAGTGCACGCTGACCAACCCCCTGCCCGCCGGGCAGCAGGCGGACGTCACGGTGACCGGCTACCTGTCGTCGGGTGCGACGCCGGGCACCTCCGTGCCGGACACCGCGACCGTCAGCTCGTCGACACCGGACCCGGACACGGCGAACAACACCGACACCGAAGCCATCGCCGTCGGGCCGTACAGCGCGGACGTCCGGGTGACCAAGGTGACGTCGCCGACGCCCGAGATGGACCTCGTCGCCGGCGGCCAGGTCACCTACACGATCACCGTCACCAACGACGGGCCGTCGGACACCCACGGCACGCACGGCGTCACCGTGACGGACACCGCGCCGGCAGGGATCACCTTCACCGGCGCCTCGACGTCGCGCGGCTCCTGCACCATCACCGGCAACGCGTTGGCCTGTGACGTCGGCCAGCTCCCGGCCGGCAGCCCGGGCGCCGCCGGCGCCAGCGCGACGATCACGGTGACGGGCACCGTCGCGGCGGACGCCACCGGCGACGTGACGAACAGCGTCACCGCCGGCCCGGACACCAGCGTGACGACCGACCCGAACACCGCCAACAACACGGCGACCGAGACCAACGCGATCACGCAGAGCGTCGACCTGGCGGTCAGCAAGTCGGCCAACCGCGCGTCCCTGCCGGGCACCGACGACCCGCGCAACGTCACCTACACGATCACCGTCACCAACCGCGGCCCGTCGGCCGCGCGCGACGTCACCGTCACCGACGCCGTGCCGCTGGTGCTGCACTTCGTCGAGCCCGGCGCCGACGACGCGGACTCCGGCTCCTTCACCGTGGTCGACGACGACCCGCTCGCGGCGCTCGGGCTCCCCGCCGGGGCGACGTGCGACGTCAGCGAGGCCCGCACGCCCGGCGCCGGCGGCGACGCCGACCACGGCCTGCTGACGTGTTCGCTGCCGGGCCCGATCGCCCCCGGCGCCTCGCAGCAGATCACGGTGTCGATGGCCTCCCAGTCGAACCTCGCCGCGATCGGCGACCCGGTGACGGAGACGGTCCAGGTGTCGTCGCCCGACGAGAGCGCGTCGGCCACCGGCGACGACGAGTCGACGTGGACGTTGTCGGGCCTTCCGACGAACGACCTCGCGCTCGGCAAGACCGGGCCGACCACGGTGGTGCCCGGCTCGACGATGGACTACACCCTCGTCGTCACGAACAACGACGTCGACGAGGCCGACCCGCTGTGGGCCAACGCCGCCCCGTCGGCGCTCCAGCCGCAGGTGGTCGACACCCTGCCGGCCGGCCTGACCTTCGTCAGCGGCACCGACTGCACCGCGGTAGGCCAGGTCGTCACGTGCCAGGCGCCGGCCGGCACCGACTCCATCCCGCAGGGCGACTCGGAGACGTTCACGTTCACGGTGCGGGCCGCCGGCGACCTGACGAACGCGGTCAGCCTGGTCAACACCGCGCGCGTGGTGCCGCAGGCGAGCAACCCCGACCCGGTGCCGGCGAACAACACGGCATCCGCCACCACGACGGTTAACGCCACCACCGACCTGACGGCCAGCAAGCTCATCACGCCCGCCGACACCCCGAGCGGCGGGCTCGACGCCACCACCGGCGCACCCGGCTCGCAGCACTACTTCCTCATCGACGTGGGCAACGCCGGGCCGGCGGTGGCGCAGAACGTGTCGTTCGTCGACACCTTCGGGCCGTACGACGTCGGCGTGATCTCCGACGCCGACGGGACGCTGCACATCGGCGGCACCGTCACGGACTCCGGCGGCGCACAGATCGGCACGATCCCCAGCACGGCGTGCACGGTGCTCAACGGCGAGATCGAGTGCGCCCTGGCGGACCCGCTGCCGGTGGGGGCCACCGCGCACTTCCAGATCGAGATCATCGTCACCTCGTACGCGCCGGAGGGCGTCACCGGCACCGACACCGTGACGGCGACCTCGTCGAACCCCGACGCCGACACCGCCAACAACGAGGACTCCGCCACCCTCCAGGTCGACACCGCGCAGACCGACCTCGAGGTGACCAAGACGGCCGTCGGGGCGCCGTTCGTCGCCGGGCAGACCTTCACCTACCAGATCGCCGTGCAGATCCCGGGCGGCGGCCAGCCGAACGGCGCGGACGCGCAGGACGTCCGGGTGACCGACACGCTGCCGGACGGCCTGGTCCCGACGAGCGCGTCGACGACGCAGGGCACCTGCAGCATCGCCGGGCAGGTCCTCACGTGCGACCTCGGCACGGTCGCCGGCCCGTACGCGGCCGGCCTCGTGCCGCCCGTGATCGTCACCGTCAACGGCACCATCCCGCCCGACCCCGACTTCCTCGGCACTGGCGCGACCGCGGACGTCGACAACACCGCGACGGCCCGCACGTCCACCGCCGACCCGACCGCCACCTGCGTCGACGACGCCGAGGACGACCCGTCGCCCACCGGACAGTGGTGCGCGACGTCGTCGACCGTCACTGCAGCGGTCAACCGCCAGGCCGACCTGCAGATGTTCAAGTCGGTCGACTCGGCGACCACCTACGCCGGCGGCACCATCGCCTACACGCTGACCGTCGTCAACGCCGGCCCGTCCTACGCGGAGAACGAGGAGCTGACCGACGCGCTGCCGGTGGGCGTGACGTTCACCGGAACCGACCCGGCCGCGGGCGCACCGGGCGACCCGCAGTGCACCGTCTCAGGCGACGCGGCGACCGGCCAGACGCTCGACTGCCTGCCGGCGCGCATCGAGCCGCTGGCGTCGGTGAGCTTCCGGGTGCTCGGCACGGTGCACGGCGCGCTGCAGCCGGCCGATGTGCCGGACGGCCTGGTCAACACCGCGACGGTGGGCGGCGGCCCGAACGACACGGCCTGCCCGGTGCCGTCGCCGGAGGTCGAGGCCGACCCCGACTGCTCCAACAACACGGCGACCGCGACCTCGGCACTGGCCACGTCCGCCGACCTGTCGATCTCCACGACCGTCGACAACCCGACCCCGGCGGTCGGCGGCACCGTGCGCTTCACGACGACGGTCTTCGACGCCGGGCCGTCGTACGGCATCGACCCCGTCGTCACCTACACGCTGCCACGCGGCCTGCAGCTCGTCGGCCTCGACCCGCTGCCGCCGTACGTCGACTGCGCCGTCGGCACGGGCGACCCGGTGGTGCTGACGTGCACCTCGACCGCGCCGCTCGACGACCTCGGCACCGGCCACCTCGACCTGACGAAGATCGTGCCCGGCATCCCGTTCGTCGTCTCCGGCACGTTCCTCGTCCCCGAGGGCACGGGGCAGGAGGTGCTGACGGCGAGCGGCGTGATCTCGTCGGCCACCGACGACCCGAACCTGGCGAACAACGCGACGTCCGCGCAGATCCGGCCGCAGATCGTCGCCGACACGTCGGTGGTCAAACAGCTGCTGACCGACCCGCTGGTCGCCGGCCAGCCGGTGACGTGGCGCCTGACCGCCACCAACGCCGGACCGTCGGTCGCGCCCAACGTCGTCTACTCCGACACGCTGCCGGCCGGCACGACGTTCCGGTCCGCCGTCGTCGAGACGGGGACCGGCTCGTGCACCCTCGACCAGGAGCAGGTCGAGGGCACCGCGACGCTCGACATCGTCAAGTGCTCCACCGGTGCGCTCGCGGTCGGCGCCACCAGCTCGGTGCTCATCACCGTGGACACGCCGCTGGACGCCCGCAGCATCACCAACACCGGCTCCGTCGGCTCCGGCGGCCTGGACCCGAACTCGCCGGACAACGCCAGCACGGTGACCGCCGCGCTGCTGCCGCCGCCGAGCTCCGACCTGGCCACGACGATCGCGGCGCTCGCGCCGGTGGTCGACGACGGCGCCGCCGCCGGGTTCCGCGTCACGGTGACCAACAACGGGCCCGACGACGCCACCGACGTCCTGGCGACGGTCGAGATCCCCAAGAGCCTGGCGAACCCGCAGGTGGCCGGCGCGACCTGCACCATCGCGGGCGACCCGACGGTGACGTGCCCTCTCGGCACGCTGCCCGTCGGCTCTTCGGTGACGTTCACGATCACCGGCACGGCCGACCTGGCGGCGGGCGGCGACCTGTCCGCGAGGGTCACCGTCTCCGGCTCCGTGGACGACCCGTCGCCGGCGAACGACGTGGCGACCGCCGTGCTCGCGGTGAACGCGGCGCCGGGCGGCGGCGGCGCCCTGCCGGTGACAGGCGCCGAGGCCGCCGAGGTGCTGGCGCTGGCCGTCGCGCTGCTGCTCGCCGGGTTCGTCGTACGCGCGCTGGTGACGGCGCCCGAGCCCGACCCACGGCACCGGCGCCCCGGGAAGGCCGTCTGAGCCGGACCGCGGATCGGGAAGAATGTCCCCCCGTGACCTACCGCCTCGCCATCTTCGACCTCGACGACACCCTCGCTCCCAGCAAGAGCAAGGTGGACCCCTCGATCGTCGACCTCCTGGTCGACCTCACCCGCGTCGCCGACGTCGCGGTGATCTCCGGGGGCCGGTTCGAGCAGTTCGACACCCAGCTGCTGTCCTCGATCGACGACGAGGACGCCCTCGCCCACGTCCACGTGCTGCCGACCTGCGGCACGCGCTACCTGGTGCACGGGACGTCCGGCTGGGAGGAGGTCTACAACGAGCCGCTGACCGACGCCGAGCAGGCGCAGGCCGCCGCCGTCCTCGAGGAGGGCGCCCGGGCGCTCGGCCTGTGGGAGGCCGACACCTGGGGCGACCGGATCGAGCTGCGCGGCAGCCAGGTGACGTTCTCGGCGCTGGGTCAGCAGGCGCCGGTCGATGCCAAGAAGGCGTGGGATCCGGACGGCTCCAGGAAGGAGTCGCTGCGCGCCTACGCCGCGGAGCGGCTGCCGAACCTCGAGGTCCGCTCCGGCGGCTCGACCTCGGTGGACATCACACGCGCCGGCATCGACAAGGCGTACGGCGTGCGCAAGCTGCTCGACCGCCTGTCGCTCGCGCCCGACGAGGCGGTGTTCTTCGGTGACCGGCTCGACGAGGGCGGCAACGACTACCCGGTGATCGCCACCGGCGTGCCGTGCGTCGCCGTCACCGGCTGGCAGGACACGCCTGCCAAGGTGAAGGCGACGGTCCCCGAGGCGTTCCCCGCCTCGCAGCCGCTTCTCTGACATCTCTGGGGCGCACAACCCCCGGGACGTCAGGAAAGTCGCGAGAGGTCGGCCGCGAGCGCGACCGCCTCGACCAGCGACGACGCGACCGGCGCGCCGGTCGCCTCCAGCCGGGCGGTGTCGGTGATGCCGCCGTCGTAGAGCACGATCGCCGCACCGACCGCGGCTGCGGCCTCGGCGTCGTCGACCGTGTCCGCGATCATCACCACCTCGCCCGGCGGCAGGTCGAGCGCCCGCAGATGGGCGGTGAGATAGGGCGCCTTCGGGCCGCCGCCGACGAGGTCGCGCAGCCCGTCGACCCGCGCCAGCAGCGTGTCCAGCCCGTGTCGGCGCACCAGCGCGAGCAGGTCGTCGTGGAAGAACATCGACAGCAGCGACTGCGTCCCCGTCCATGCCGCCATCGCGTCGCG
>CAZFTZ010000007.1:0-3388 GCA_964521875.1 uncultured Cellulomonas sp.
GTGCAAACCGGACACGCGGAGGGAATGTAGGCAGACGAACGTCCAGGACGGAAGAGGCGCGCGGGGTGATCCGACCGGGTGAATCTCGTCACCCGCCCGGGGGACAGCGCGGATCAGGCGTCAGGTCGGGCTGAGGGCCTCGTCCAGTGCCCGTTGCATCGCGTCCAACGGCGCCGGTCGTCCCGTCATCAGCCGGACCTGCTCCGCGGCCTGGTGCAGCAGCATCCGCTCGCCGCCGACGACGACCCCGCCGGCCCGTGCCCACGCCTGGGACAGTGCCGTGGGCCGCGGGTCGTAGGCCACGTCCAGCAGCACGCCACCGGCCACTGGAGCGGCGACGGTGGCCAGCGACAGGGCCAGCTCGTCGGCGCCGTGCGGCGGCAGCGTGGCGACGACGACGTCAGCTGCGGAGAGCTCGTCGGGCGCGTGGTCGAAGCCCCGGAACTGCGGCGCGACCCCCATCCGGTGCGCGGCCCGGACCAGCGCGCCGGACCGGCCGAGCGAGCGGACGTAGACCACGGGATCGGTGACCCCGAGCTCGGCCAGCGCCGCGAGCGACGAGGCAGCGGTCGCTCCCCCGCCCAGCACCGCGGCGGTTCCCGGCCGACGGTCCGTCAGACCCTCACGCAGCGCGGTGACGATCCCGGCGACGTCGGTGTTCGCACCGACGAGCGAACAGCCGGCGCGCTCCGGCTGGACCAGCACCGTGTTTACGGCACCCACGACCTCAGCCAGCGGCTCGACGTGGTCCAGCAGCGGCAGCACGGCGCGCTTGAGCGGCATCGTCAGCGACAGTCCGGCCCAGCCGGCGTCCAGGGCGGCGAGGAACGGGACCAGACCCTCCTCGGTGACGTCCTCGGCGGTGTAGAGCCAGCCGTCGAGGCCGAGCGCCCGGTACGCGGCGGTGTGCAGCGCCGGGGACAGGGAGTGCGCGACCGGGTGCCCCAGCACCGCCGCGCGTCGCGTCGTCGGCACGGGCCCTAGGGCGTGGCCGACGGCGTGGCGTGCGCGTTCATCCAGGCGATCAGCTCCGCGACGTCCGCGTTGTGCTCGTCGAGGGTGTTCTCGAACTTGGTCTCCTTGGTGTCCAGGTTGACCGTGGTCCAGAACAGCCAGGTGCCGTCCGCCGGGCTGAGCACGGCGTCGATCGACGCGGCGCCCGGCGACGCGATCGGGGTCGGCGGCAGCCCGGCGTGCTTGTACGTGTTGTACGGGTTCGACGCGTCCTGGGTCTCCTCGCTGGTCGGCGCGCTGGTCTTGCCCAGCCCGTACGACACGGTCGAGTCGATGTCGAGGGTCATCCCTCGCTCGAGACGGTTCTCGATGGTGCGGGCCATCGGTGCGCGGTCCTCGTCCCGCCCGGCCTCACGCTCGACGAGCGAGGCCTTGGTCAGCACGTCCTTCCACTGGTCCTGCGCGACGCCCTTCTGGGTGAGGATCTTGGTCGTCTGGTCCGTCATCTGCTTGAGGACGCTGGCGGCCGTCGCGCCGGGCTCCACCTGGTAGGTCGAGGGGTACAGCCAGCCCTCGGCGTTGCCGCCCGCCTCCGCCGGCAGGCCGATCGCCGTCGGGTCGGCGAGCGCCGCGTTGAGGTCGTCCACCGAGATCAGCGTCACCTCGTTGATGCGCTGCAGGATCTGGGTGACGGTGTAGCCCTCCGGGATCGTCACCTTCATCGACACCCGGCTGGCGGGGTTGAGCAGCGCCAGCACCGCGTCGGAGGCCTTCATCTCCTTGAGCAGCTTGTACGTGCCGGGCTGGATCTTCGCCGCGTCGGGGTTGGCCGCGAACGCGTCGACGAACGCCTGCTGGGTGGCGACGACGCCAGCCTGCTGCAGGGTCGCCGCCATCGCCGCTCCGGTGTCGCCGGCGTTGACCTGCACCTCGACCGGCGGGTAGGCACCCGGCCCCGGGTAGTCGTCCACCGAGGCCTGGGCGGCGCCGCTGCCGTCGCCCTTGTCGTGGCCGAGCAGCGACCAGCCGACGTAGCCCGCGCCGGCGAGCAGCAGCGCCGTCACGATGACCGCGACGATCGCGTTGCGACGGGACTGCGACCGCTGCCGCGCTGCGCGCTGGCGCTCGGAGGATCGGCTGCGCCTGGGCGGCTCGGCAGGGGGCTGCGGGGCACCGGCGCCGCCGCCGGTGAGGTCGGTCGACGCGGGCGTGCCCTCCACGGGGGGCCACCAGTCGATACGGCTGTCGCTCACCAGTCCGTCACTCCCGATTCGTCGTGCGGGTCCGCGTCCCCCTGCGTGCCATCGAGCGGTTCGGCACCGACCCGCTCACCGGGACGGCGTCCCGTGGCTCGCTCCGCGTCCAACGCGTCCTGCAAGATCACCACTGCCGCCGCCTGGTCGACGACGGAGCGGTGCCGGCGCCCTGGCCTGCCGGACGCCGCCAGCGCGCGATGGGCGGACACCGTGCTCATCCGCTCGTCGACGAGCCGCACCTGGACCGGTGCGACCGCACGCGCCAACGCAAGAGCGTACGCGCGCGCGGCGGAAGCGGAAGCGCCCTCGGCGCCGGACAGGTGCCGGGGCAGCCCGACGTACACCGTCCGTGCACCTCGCTCGCGCACCTCGTCCACGATCGTGGCGAGGTCACCGGTCCCCCGCGGCAGGGTCGCAACCGGGGTCGCGATCAGCCCGTCAGGATCGCTGGCGGCCAGTCCGACGCGCACCGAGCCGACGTCGACCCCCAGCCGAGGGCCGCGCACGACGAGGTCCGCGTCGCTCACGCCGGTCAGGCCCGGACCGCCGAGACGATCGCCTCCAGCGCGGCGCCGACCTGCGTCAGGTCCTGCCCGCCCCCCTGTGCGACGTCGTCCTTGCCGCCACCGCCGCCGCCGAGCACCTGCGACGCAGTCCGCACCAGCGCACCGGCCTTGAGGCCGGCGTCGCGCGCCGGCCCGTTCGTCGCGACGACGACCACGGGGCGGCCCTTGCTGGCACCGGCCACCGCGACGACGGACGGCGCGCCGTCGCCGAGGCGGGCGCGGACGTCGAGGGCGAGGGTGCGCAGGTCGTCGGCCGAGGCGATCTCGCCGGCGTCGTGCGCGACGACCCGGGTGGTGCCGACGACGGCCGGCGCACTGGCCAGCGTGGCGGCCTGCGCGAGCAGGCGGCCCTGGTGCAGGCTCGCCAGCTCCTTCTCCGACTCCTTGAGCCGGGTGAGCAGGCTCGACACCCGGTCGGTCAGCTCGTCGGGCCGCGCCCCCAGCAGGCCGGAGAGCTGCCCGACGAGCGCGCGCTCCTTGGCGTGGTCCGCGTACGCGCTGTCGCCGACGAGCGCCTCGACCCGGCGGACGCCGGACCCGATGGACGACTCGCCGAGCAGCGTCACCAGGCCGAGCTCGCCGGACTGCCTGACGTGCGTGCCGGCACACAGC
>CAZFTZ010000008.1:0-3270 GCA_964521875.1 uncultured Cellulomonas sp.
ACATCAGCACGGCGAGAACCAGCTTCGCCCGGTCGGGCAGGTCCGGGGTGATGCCGGTGGTCAGCCCGCAGGTGGCGAACGCCGAGATCACCTCCAGCAGCACCACGTCCAGCGACAGGCCCGTCATCGCCAGCAGCAGCAGCGCCGAGACCAGCACGATCGTCGCCGAGATCAGCGAGACGGCGATCGCGACGCGCAGCGTCTCGGGCGAGATCCGCCGGCCGAACGCCTCGACGTCGCGGTCGCCGCGCCCCTCCGCGACGATCGCCAGCAGCATCACCGCCAGCGTCGTCACCTTGATGCCGCCGGCGGTGGACGCCGAGCCGCCGCCGACGAACATCAGGGCGTCGAGCAGCAGCCAGGTGCCCTCGTGCATGCTGCCCGTCGGGACGGTGGCGAAACCGCCGGAGCGCGGCATCACACCGGCGAACAGGCTGGCCAGCGTGGTGCCGGCCGGGGTGAGGGGCTTGAACGTCGCCGGGTTGGTCCACTCGAACGCCGCGACCAGCAGGGCGCCGCCGACGACGAGCGCGGCGCTGGTCGTCAGGGTCAGCTTGGTGTGCAGCGTCCAGCGCCGCCACGACCGCCCCCGGTGGCGCAGGATGTCCAGCACCACCGGGAAGCCGAGCGAGCCGATGAAGACGCCGACGATGATCGGCAGCAGCACCCACCAGTCGGAGACGTAGGGGACCAGCCCGTCCTTCGTCGGGACGAAGCCGGCGTTGTTGAACGCCGAGACCGCGTAGAACAGCGAGTGCCATGCCGCGCTGCCCCAGCTGTGCTCGTACGTGTAGAGCCGAGGCAGCAGGATCAGGGTTCCGACGAGCTCCAGCGCCGTCGACGTGGCGACGACGGTGCGGATCAGCGAGCCGACCTCGCCGAGCCGTGTGGCGCGCGTCTCGGAGGAGACCAGCAGCTTCTGCGTCAGGCCGAGCCGGCGCGAGACCGCAGCGCCGAGCAGCGAGGCCAGCGTCATGACGCCGAGGCCGCCCACCTTGATCGCGACGAGGATCGTCACCAGGCCCCAGGTGGACCAGTACTCGCCGGTGGGGACGACGGTCAGGCCGGTGACGGTGGCCGCGGAGGCCGCGGTGAAGAACGCGTCGACCGCGGGCGCCGGGGTGCCGGACGCGGTGGCCCACGGCGCGGCGAGCAGCGCGGTGAACAGCGCGATGACGACGGCAAACACGGACAGCGCCAGGCGGGCCGGGGACAGCCGGGCGGACCGGTCGACGAAGTCACGCCAGCGGTCGGCGAGCCCAGTGCCGGGCCGAGCCATGCCACCTCCGCGTACCTCACCGACCCGGGGTCCCCGGGCGCCGCCAACCGCCAACAATGGCACGCGTTCCGGGACTCGACGCGCCGTGCACGCCGGTGCGACGGTTGGGGGCATGTCGGGGGCGGGGGCGAGCGCGCGGGTGGTCTGGTCGACCGAGCTGCTCGGCTACGACTTCGGACCCGGCCACCCGATGACGAGCGAGCGGATCGACCTGACCATCGCGCTCGCAGCCGGGCTCGGGTTGCTGGACCTGCCGGGCGTCGAGGTGGTCGGCGCCGACGAGGCCGGCGACGAGTTGCTGACCACCGTGCACGAGCCCGAGTACGTCGCGGCCGTGCGTGCGGCCTCGTCGGGCGGCCCGGCGGACGCCTCCCGCGGGCTGGGGACCGAGGACAACCCGGTGTTCGGCCAGATGCACGCCGCGGCGGCGCGTGTGGTGGCCGGCTCGACGGACTCGGCGCTCGCGCTGTGGCGCGGCGGGGCGGAGCACGCGGTGAACGTCGGCGGCGGCCTGCACCACGCGATGCCGGGTGCCGCGTCGGGGTTCTGCGTCTACAACGACGCCGCGGTGGCGATCCGCGCGGTGCTCGCGGCGGGCGCGCAGCGGGTGGCGTACGTCGACGTCGACGCGCACCACGGCGACGGGGTGCAGGCGGTGTTCTGGGACGACCCGCGGGTGCTGACCGTGTCGCTGCACGAGACCGGGGTGCGGCTGTTCCCCGGCACCGGGTTCCCGAGCGAGGTCGGCGGTCCAGGGGCGCAGGGCAGCGCCGTCAACGTCGCCCTGCCGTCCGGGACCGACGACGCCGGCTGGCTGCGGGCGCTGGACGCGGTGGTGCCGCCGCTGCTGCGGGAGTTCAAGCCGGACCTGCTGGTGACGCAGCACGGCTGCGACACGCACCGCACCGACCCGCTGACGTCGCTGCGGACGTCCGTCGACGGGCAGCGCGTCGCCGCGTCGATGCTGCACGACCTGGCGCACGAGGTCGCCGGCGGACGGTGGCTGGCGCTCGGCGGCGGCGGGTACGCGCGGGTCGAGGTGGTGCCCCGGGTGTGGGCGCACGTCATCGGGCTGGCGACCCACCACCCGGTGGACCCGGCGACGCCGCTGCCGGCGATGTGGTGCGACGCGGTGCGCCAGAAGTACGGCCGGCTCGAAGCCACGACCATGACCGAGAGTGCGCCGGCGACGTTCCGTCCGTGGTCGTCGGGCTGGGACCCGGCCGACGACGTCGACCGTGCGATCCGGGCGACGCGCACCGCCGTGTTCCCCCACCTGGGGCTCGATCCGGACTACGACTGAGTCGTCACACCATTCACTCTCTTCACACCTTTCACAGGCGTCACAGCAGGCACTACGCTGGCGCGGTTCCCGTCGCAGAGCCGGGCCACGTGAACCTCCGACGAGCAAGGCGGCCTCGGCCGGGAGAGAGCAGACGATGAGCCAGGAGCCCGGACGGGTGCGCTACCTCACGGTGGAGGAGGTCGCGGAGCTGGTGCGCGTCTCGCGGATGACCGTGTACCGCTGGGTCCGCTCCGGCGACCTGCCCGCCGTCCGCGTCGGCCGCTCGTTCCGCATCCCGCAGGACTCGCTCGACGCCTTCCTCCGCTCGTCGTCCACCGTGCCGCTCCCGGAGAGCAGGGGCGAGGAGCGCCGGACCTCCTGACGCTTTCTCGTCGGGCGGCCGGAGGGCGTAAGGTTGGCCCCCGGACTTTCTGCGTGGGCTTCCGGCCCCGCCGGCCGACCACCAGTTCCTGAAGCGATCGAGGACCACCATGGGCTCCGTCATCAAGAAGCGCCGCAAGCGGATGGCCAAGAAGAAGCACCGCAAGCTGCTGCGCAAGACGCGTCACCAGCGTCGCAACAAGAAGTGACGTCGCGCCGTCCGTGAGGCGGCGTGGTACGCGAGAGGCCCGGTCGGGGTTCCGGCCGGGCCTTCGTCGTCCCCGGACGGCTACTGCGCGATGCGGGTCAGCACGGCGTTCGTCTG
>CAZFTZ010000009.1:0-3402 GCA_964521875.1 uncultured Cellulomonas sp.
ACGTCGGTGTGGAAGCAGCCCCGCCCGGGGGCCTGGGGGTCCGGGTGGGGCGTCGGCGGGGGTGCCGCCCCCGCCACGTCCCGCTCCCGGCCGGGAGCGGGTTCGCTCTTCACAACGGATCGTCCGGCACGTACCTGCCGGTGAAGGGGAGTACACGATGGCCACGGTCACTTTCGACCACGCGACCCGGATCTATCCGGGCACCGAGCGTCCCGCGGTGGACGGCCTCGACCTGCACATCGAGGACGGCGAGTTCCTCGTCCTCGTCGGCCCGTCCGGCTGCGGCAAGTCCACCTCGCTGCGCATGCTCGCCGGCCTGGAGGACGTCAACTCCGGCCGCGTCCTCATCGGCGACCGGGACGTCACCGACGTCCAGCCGAAGGACCGCGACATCGCGATGGTCTTCCAGAACTACGCCCTGTACCCGCACATGACCGTGGCGGACAACATGGGCTTCGCGCTGAAGATCGCCGGCACCCCCAAGGCCGAGATCCGCCAGCGCGTCGAGGAGGCCGCCAAGATCCTCGACCTCACCCAGTACCTCGACCGCAAGCCGAAGGCCCTCTCCGGTGGCCAGCGTCAGCGCGTCGCGATGGGCCGCGCGATCGTCCGCCAGCCGCAGGTGTTCCTCATGGACGAGCCGCTGTCGAACCTCGACGCCAAGCTCCGCGTCCAGACGCGCACCCAGATCGCCTCGCTGCAGCGCCGCCTCGGCGTCACCACGGTCTACGTCACGCACGACCAGACCGAGGCCCTGACGATGGGCGACCGGATCGCCGTCCTCAAGGACGGCCTGCTGCAGCAGGTCGGCACCCCGCGCGACATGTACGACCACCCGTCGAACGTCTTCGTCGCCGGGTTCATCGGCTCGCCGGCCATGAACATCGGGACCTTCCCGGTGCTCGACGGCGCCGCCACGGTCGGCAACGCCCGGGTCACCCTGCCGCGCGAGGCGGTCGCCGCCCTCACCGAGGACGACAAGGGCACCATCACGGTCGGGTTCCGCCCCGAGGACCTCGACGTCGTGCCGTCCGGCACGCCGGACGCGATCCCGGTGTACGTCAACATCGTCGAGGAGCTCGGCTCCGACGCCTTCGTCTACGGCTCGCTGTCCGACGCGTTCGGCAACGCGGCGACCGTGCACTCCGGCTCGGCCGACTCCCAGGTGATCGTCCGCATCGACCCGCGCAACGTGCCGGGCAAGGGCGAGACGATCAACGTCCGCGTCCGTCCGAACGTGCTGCACCTGTTCCACGCGGGCAGCGGCGAGCGGATCTGACGCACCCGACACCGAGGGGCGGGACCGGTCACCGGTCCCGCCCCTCGTCACGTCCGGGAGCCTGCGTCCGGGAGAATGGCATCCGATGAGCCCCACCCCCGCCTCGCTGCAGATCACCGCCGCGTCCCCGGACCCGGCGCTGCTCGACCTGCCCTGGGACGTCCCCCTCGAGGACTGGCCCAGCGAGACGATCGCCGCCCTCCCCCGCGGCATCTCCCGGCACACCGTGCGGTTCGCGCGGCTGTCCGGCCGGGTGATCGCGATCAAGGAGATCGGCGAGTACGTCGCGTTCCGCGAGTACGAGCTGCTGCGCCAGCTGCGCCGGCTCGACGTGCCGAGCGTCGCACCCGTCGGCGTCGTCTCCGGGCGCCGCTCCCCGGACGGCGAGCCGCTGGAGGCGGCACTGGTCACCGAGCACCTGCAGTTCGCGCTGCCCTACCGCGTGCTGTTCAGCCAGGCGCTGCGCCCGGACACCGCGACCCGGCTGATCGACGCCCTCGCGGTGCTCATGGTGCGGCTGCACCTGGCGGGCTTCTACTGGGGGGACGTGTCGCTGTCCAACACGCTGTTCCGGCGCGACGCCGAGACGTTCGCCGCCTACCTGGTCGACGCCGAGACCGGCGACCTCCACGAGCGGCTGACCGACGGCCAGCGGGCGTACGACCTCGAGGTCGCTCGGGTCAACATCATCGGCGAGCTGATGGACCTGCAGGCCGGCGAGTACCTCGAGGACGACACCGACGCGGTGGCGATCGGCGAGGCGCTCGTCGTCCGGTACACCGAGCTGTGGCGGGCGCTGACCGAGGTGGAGAGCTTCGGGTTCGGCGAGCGGTGGCGGGTGCAGGCACGCATCGACCGGCTGAACGACCTGGGGTTCGACGTCGACGAGCTGGACATCACCACCGACGTCGACGGCACCACGGTGCGGATCCAGCCGAAGGTGGTCGACGCCGGCCACCACAGCCGCCGGCTGATGCGGCTCACCGGCCTGGACGTCGGTGAGAACCAGGCGCGGCGGCTGCTGAACGACCTCGACGAGTACCGGGCCGCGACCGACCGGCAGCGCGAGGACGAGGCGTTCGTCGCCCACGACTGGCTGACCGAGATCTTCGAGCCCGCCGTCCGCGCCGTGCCGCGCGACCTGCGCGGCAAGCTCGAGCCGGCGCAGGTGTACCACGAGCTGCTGGACCACCGCTGGTTCCTGTCGCAGCAGCAGCACCGGGACGTGCCGATGGACCAGGTCGTCTCGTCGTACGTGAAGAACATCCTGCCGCTGCGGCCCGACGAGGAGGCCGTGCTGGGCGGCGTCCCGGGCGACCTGCGCGACGAGACCGGCGTCGTCCCCGCCGTCGAACCCTGACTCCCGCCCCCGTCGACGCCCGGTCGGCTACGCCGTGGTGCGGCGGCGGGCGACCTCGTAGAGCGCGATGCCGGCGGCGACGCCGGCGTTCAGGGACTCCACCGCGCTCGCGATCGGGATCGCGGCGATCGCGTCGCACTGCTCGCGGACCAGCCGGGAGAGCCCCTTGCCCTCCGACCCGACGACCAGCACCAGCGGGTCGGCGGCGAACGGCAGGTCGGCGACGGTGGTGTCGCCGTGCCCGTCCAGTCCGACGACGAACACACCGGCCTTCCGGTACTCCGCGAGCGTGCGGGCGAGGTTCGTCGCACGCGCCACCGGCACCCGCGCGGCGGCACCGGCGGACACCTTCCACGCCGACGCGGTCACCCCGGCCGCTCGACGCTCCGGGACCAGCACGCCGTGCGCGCCGAACGCCCCGGCCGAGCGCAGCACCGCGCCGAGGTTGCGCGGGTCGGTGACACCGTCGAGCGCGACGACGAGCGCGGGGGTGCCGGTGCCGGCCGCCGCGTCGAGCAGGTCGTCCGGGTCGGCATAGGCGTACGGCGGAACCTGGATCGCGATGCCCTGGTGCACCGCGCCGTCGGTGAGCCGGTCCAGCTCGAGACGGCCCACCTCGAGCAGCGGACGGTGCGCGTCGGCGGCGAGCTTGAGGATCTCGCGCGTGCGGTCGTCCTGCTCGATCCGGGCGGCGAGGTAGACCGAGGTGACGGGCACGCCGGCGCGCAGCGCCTCGAGCACCGCGTTGCGGCCCGCGACGATC
>CAZFTZ010000010.1:0-2872 GCA_964521875.1 uncultured Cellulomonas sp.
CCGAAACTGGCGTTGGTCGGGATGAGGCGCGTGCTCGTCTTGCTTTCCGCGTACGTTGCGCGGGCAAAGAAGGTCACGTTGTCGGCGACGTCCCACTTGCCCGAGCCGAAGAACGAATATCGTGTTTGCGGCGATTCGATCAGCCCGTCCAGATTGTTCCACTTCAGGGTGTCGATCAGCTGGCCCTGGGCGAGCGTCGTCGTGTCGTAGGTCTTTTGAATGGAATATTTCTTCCCGTCGATCACGCCGCCGTGATCCAGAAACTTCTGCAGGTTGTTGCCGGACAGATTGAACAGCGTTCCGTCTTCGTTGAAACGGAACCCCTGCAGGATGTTGCAGCTGACGGAGCTGACGGCGCACTGGTTCTGGCCGGGCGCACTCTGGAAGACGGCGTTCAGCGCCGGTTGGCTCGGCGCGTTGAAGAAACCCGTGTTGTAGCCGTTGTAGCCGAACACGAAGAGGTCTGCCGTGGGAGTCCACGGATCGCCCCAGGCATTCGTGTAGAAGTCGCGGTTTCTGCGCAGCGCCTCACCTCGGCGGTAGTACTCGGCGCCGATCGTGATGTTGCCGCGTCCGTCGCCCACGTTGGTACCCATCATGGCGTAGCCGCGAGTCTCGGCGCCGTCGCCCGCCTCGAGCTGGGTGCGCTGAATGTCGGCCTCCGCGCCCTGGAAGTCATCGCGCAGAATGAAGTTCGTGACACCGCCCATGGCGTCCGCGCCGTACACGGCCGAAGCGCCGCCGGTGATGGTCTCGACGCGCTTGATCAAGTACGACGGGATACCGTTGATGTCCGACCACATGAGCGCGTTGATCGGCGTCATGCGATGGCCGTTCACGAGCGTGAGGCTGCGGTTCGGACCGAAGCCGCGCAGCGAGATCGTCGAGACGCCCACCGAATTCACGGGCGAGATCTGCACGTCGAACTGCGTGGTCACCGGCGATGCGGCGGGATTGTATTGCGGGAGCTGGTTCAAGTAGCTCTCGATGTTCACGCCCGATTTGTTTTCGAGCGTGGCCGTATCGACCGTCACGAGCGGGCTGTTCGATACGAGATCGCGCCGCACGATACGTGAGCCGGTGACGGTCACCTCTTCGAGCTCGGGCGCGGCGGGTTTGTCCTGCGCCTGCGCGGTCGTCGGCAAGGAGAGCGGCACCCCAGCGAGTATCGCCGCGACCGCCATGCGAACCCGACTGGATTGAAGAAGAGGACTGCGCTTCTTTTCGAGCAGCTCATTGTTATCCAAATTCATCGAGAGACCTCCAGCACCTGCAGTTTTTGGGCACGACTGGAGGACGCAGCTTTCGCCACGAGCTATCCGGAACGCCGAGAACACCCGCGATCCCCCTGTCGCTGCTTCGTTGTTGTTCTTGTTGTGGGCGCGGACTCTCGCGCATGTCTCACTCGACGGTCAATGCACGAGATACATCTGCAGCTGCGTAGCGGACAACGTGCCCGTCACGTAAACGCTGCAACAACGTCCAATGTATGGAAGTGTAGACAGGCGCGATTTGCACGCGAGTTGCTACGGCAACCGCAAGGACGGTTATCGAACCAGTCGTTGCCTCCGGCAACAAACCCGGTGATTGGGTTCGCCATCGCGCTATCGGTCAGGACCGTCGGAGACTCACTTTCATTGCCGAGCTCCAGTCGGGTGGAGTGAAAAGCGCCGCGCCCCGGCCAATTTCGGAGGTTCAGGCGATGCTCGCAGTGGGGCCGTAGCCGAGGCGCTCGCGCAGCTCGGGACCCACAGCTGCGGCGTCCAAGGCACTCGACGATGAATGGCGCCGCGGGAACATCCGCTCATTCCACTCGTCGGACAAAGCAAGCGGCTCGCAAGCACTGCCAGGACACATCGAATGGACACAACGACTCTTCGACGACCTACACACGCGGCGTGGCTCGCGGCTGCACTCTTCGTTGCCGCCGCCTCCTGCGCTTACTCCCCTCGGGCACACGCCCAAGCCGCGGACGACGATCTCATCCGCATGTACGCCGCTCCGGATCAGTTCTATCTGTTCAACGAGTCGGACGCGAAAGTCTTGCAGTACGACACGCCTCGTCAGGTGCGCATCTGCAACGAGACTGGCCGCTCCCCTGTTCCTCTCGTCGTGAATCACGACGCAAAGGTCACGAGCGTACGACCCGGGGACTGCACTTTGTTCGAAGCGAAGAAGATCACGCTACGGCCGGGGGCGCCCCTCGCGGCCAATCTCGATCTGAGCGGGACGATCGAGCAGCGCGGCATGTCGCGCGACCACGCCTCGACCAAGCGCGGCTAGCGAGCTACGCGGCGGGATATCCGCCCGCCTCAGGGCGGCTCTGGGGAGCTACACGGCCTCTCGCCACGGGCCGGGCCCCTCTAGACACAAAGCGGGTGAAGGCCTCCGCCTTCACCCGCCGTCTACTTGTGGATCCTCAGCACCACGCCGGCGCCGACCGTCTTGCCCCCCTCACGAATGGCAAAGCGCTGCCCCACCTCCATCGCGATAGGGCTGGCCAGCTCGACCGACACCACCGTGGTGTCACCCGGCATCACTCTGTCGATGCCTCGAGGCAACGTCAGCGCGCCCGTCACATCCGTCGTGCGGAAGAAGAACTGCGGCTGGTAGCCCGCGAGGAACGGCGTATGACGACCGCCCTCCTCCTTCGTCAGCACGTACACCTCGCACTCGAAATGAGTATGCGGCGTGATGCTGCCGGGACTTGCGAGCACCTGACCTCGCTCGGCTTCCTCACGCTTCAAGCCACGGAGCAGCACGCCCACGTTCTCGCCTGCACGGCCCTCATCGACGAGCTTGCGAAAGATCTCGATGCTCGTGCAGGTGGTCTCGAGCGTCGGGCGCAGGCCCACGACCTCGACCGCATCGT
>CAZFTZ010000011.1:0-7372 GCA_964521875.1 uncultured Cellulomonas sp.
CGCTCTACGTCGCCAAGGCGGAGCGGAAGGGCCACGGCCGCGAGGACGTGGACCGCGTCATCTGCTGGCTCACCGGCTACGACGACGCAGGCCTCGCGCGGGCGATCGCCACCGAGATCGACCTGGAGACGTTCTTCGCCGAAGCCCCCGGCCTGAACCCGCAGGCGTCGCTCATCACGGGTGTCGTCTGCGGCTACCGCGTGGAGGACATCGAGGACCCGGTGATGCAGCAGATCCGGTACATGGACAAGCTGGTCGACGAGGTGGCCAAGGGCAAGAAGATGACGTCGATCCTGCGTGGCGGTGAGGCCTCCGGGGCCGACGGCAAGCAGCTGCGGCATGGCGCACGGGCCGCGGTGGTGAACGGCGGTCGGGGATAGGCCGGGTCCCAGGGTCCGACCGGTCAGGGGATCAGCAGCACCTTGCCCGTAGTGGCGCGGCTCTCGAGCGCGCGATGCGCGTCGGCAGCCTGCGCCAGCGGGAAGCGCGCTCCGACCCGCACCTGCAGAGTGCCCGCGACGACGAGGTCGAAGATCTCCCGCGCACGCCAGTCGAGCTCGTCGCGGGTGGCGGTGTAGGCGCCGATCGACGGACGGGTGACGTAGATCGACCCGGCGGCGTTGAGGCGCTGCAGGTCGAACGGCGGCACCTGGCCCGACGAGGCGCCGAAGAGCACGAGCGTGCCGCGCAGCCGCAGCGAGGCGAGCGACGCGTCGAACGTGTCCTTGCCGACCGAGTCGTACGCGACACGCACGCCGGTGCCACCCGTCAGCGCCCGGACGAGCGGCGGCAGGTCGCGCGTCAGGTCCTCGAGCTCGCGGTAGCGGATCACCTCGGCGGCGCCGGCGTCGCGGGCCAGCACCTCCTTCTCGGGCGAGCCCACGGTGGCGATCACGTGCGCGCCGCGGAGCGTGGCGAGCTGCGTGGCCAGCAACCCGACACCACCGGCGGCCGCGTGCAGCAGCACGTCGTCACCGGGCTGCAGCGGCACGGTCGACACCGTGAGGTAGTGCGCCGTGATGCCCTGCATCGCCAGGGCTGCCGCGGTCTCGTCGGCCACACCCGGCGGCACGACGATCGCGTCGGTGGCCTTGACCACCGCCAGCTCCGCGTACGAGCCGGCGGCCGACGACCACGCCACCCGCTGCCCGACGGCGACGTCGCTCACCTCGGCGCCCACGGCGACGACCTCGCCGGCGCCCTCCGAGCCCACGACGTGCGGGAACTCCATGCGGTACACGCCCGAGCGCCGGTAGGTGTCGATGAAGTTCACGCCCGCGGCGGTCACCCGCACCACGACCTCGCCCGGTCCGGGCTGCGGATCGGACAGCTCGACGAGCTCGAGGACTTCGGGACCACCGGGACGCTGGGCGACGACGGCACGCATGGGAACGTGGTACCACGTGCGACACGGAAAGGGGACCACCAGGCGGTGCGCATCGCCATGTATTGCGGTGTATAGTCATGCGTGTGACATTCACCGTGGCCGTGGCGGGCGCCAGCGGGTACGCCGGCGGCGAGATGCTGCGCCTGCTGCTGGCGCATCCAGAGGCTGAGATCGGCGCACTGACGGCGCACGGCAACGCCGGCAGCACGCTGGGCGAGCACCACCCGCACCTGCGCACCCTGGCGCACCGCGTGCTCCAGCCGACGGGCGTCGACGCGCTCGTCGGGCACGACGTCGTCGTCCTCGCCCTGCCGCACGGCGCGAGCGGCGCGGTCGCCGCCGAGCTCGAGGCGAAGGGCGACGGCGCCGTCGTCGTCGACCTCGGTGCGGACCACCGGCTGGTCGACCCGGTCGCCTGGACTGCGTTCTACGGAACGGAGCACGTCGGCAGCTGGCCGTACGGCCTGCCCGAGCTGTTCCACGCCGACACGCTGACCAAGCAGCGGGACGTGCTGAAGGACGCGACGCGCATCGCCGTCCCCGGCTGCAACGTCACCGCGGTCACGCTCGGGATGCAGCCGGGCGTCGCGGCCGGCGTCGTCGACGCCACCGACCTCGTCGCCGTCCTGGCCGTCGGCTACTCGGGCGCGGGCAAGGCCGCCAAGCCGCACCTCATGGCGGCCGAGGCGCTCGGCGCCGCCCAGCCGTACGGCATGGCAGGCTCCCACCGTCACATCCCCGAGATCGTCCAGAACCTCACGGTGGCCGGCGCCGAGCGGGTGCGGCTGTCGTTCTCCCCGGTGCTCGTCCCGATGAGCCGCGGCATCCTCGCGACGGTCACCGCGCCGGCGGTCGAGGGAGTCACCGGCGAAGCGCTGCGCAGCGTCTGGCAGGCGTTCTACGCCGACGAGCCGTTCGTCGAGCTGCTGCCGGACGGCGTCTGGCCGACGACGGCGTCCGTGCTCGGTGCGAACACCGCGCTGGTCCAGGTGGCGCTCGACGAGGCGGCGGGCAAGGTGGTCGTCGCCTGCGCCATCGACAACCTCGTCAAGGGCACCGCCGGCGGCGCGCTGCAGTCGCTCAACCTGGCGCTCGGCCTGCCCGAGACGCTCGGCCTGCCGACGGAAGGAGTGGCGCCGTGACCGGCGTCGTCGAGGGGCAGCACTCGCCGGGCGTCACTGCCGCCGCGGGCTTCCGCGCGGCCGGTGTCACCGCGGGCCTCAAGGCGTCCGGCCGCCCGGACCTGGCGCTCGTCGTCAACGACGGCCCGCGCGCCAACGTCGCCACCGTCTTCACGTCGAACCGGGTCGCCGGCGAGCCCGTGAAGTGGTCGCGCGCCGCGGCGGCGGACGGCCGCATCCGCGCCGTGGTCCTCAACTCGGGCGGCGCCAACGTCTGCACCGGCCCCCAGGGCTTCGCGGACGTCGAGGCGACCGCGGAGAAGGTGGGCGCCCTGCTCGACGTCGCCCCCGGCGACGTGCTCGTCGCCTCGACCGGCCTCATCGGCGAGCGGCTGCCGATCGACACCCTGCTCGCCGGGATCGACCCGCTCGTCGGCGCACTGGCCGCCACCGGCGGGAACGACGCCGCCACCGCGATCATGACCACCGACACCGTCGCCAAGACGGCGCACGTCACGCTGGACACCAGCCACGGCACGTTCACCGTCGGCGGGATGGCCAAAGGCGCCGGCATGCTCGCCCCGGCGCTCGCGACGATGCTCGTCGTGCTCACCACGGACGCCGACGTCGACCCGGGCGGCCTGCGCACCGCGCTGCGAGCCGCCACCGCGCAAACCTTCGACCGCATCGACTCCGACGGCTGCATGTCCACGTCCGACACCGTCGCGCTGCTCGCGTCCGGTGCCAGCGGCGTGCTGCCCGACTACGTCGAGTTCGCCGACGCCGTCAAGGCGGTCTGCGCCGGCCTGGCGCGGCAGCTGATCGCCGACGCCGAGGGCGCCAGCCACGACATCGCCATCACCGTGACCAACGCGAGCAGCGAGCAGGCAGCCGTTGCGGTGGCCCGCGCCGTGGCCCGCGGCAACCTGTTCAAGGCGGCGATGTTCGGCAACGACCCGAACTGGGGCCGCGTGCTGGCGCAGGTCGGTACCGTCCCGGTCGAGGTCGCGCCGTTCGAGGCCGACGAGATCGACGTGTCGATCAACGGCGTCATGGTGTGCCGCGCCGGCGGCGCACACGAGGACCGTTCCCTCGTCGACCTGGCGAGGGCCCGCGAGATCACCGTCGACATCGACCTGCATGCGGGCGGCGCACGGGCGACCGTCTGGACCAACGACCTCACCCACGACTACGTCCACGAGAACAGCGCCTACTCGACATGACCGACGACTTCGTCTTCGACACCCGTACCGACCTGCGCCCCGACCAGAAGGCCGAGGTGCTCGTCGAGGCGCTGCCCTGGCTGCAGAAGTTCTCCGGTGCGCTCGTCGTCGTCAAGTACGGCGGCAACGCGATGGTGGACGACGAGCTGAAGCGCGCCTTCGCGCAGGACATGGTGTTCCTGCACCAGGTGGGCCTCAAGCCGGTGGTCGTCCACGGCGGCGGCCCGCAGATCAACGCGATGCTCGACAAGCTGGGCATCGAGTCGGAGTTCCGTGGCGGGCTCCGCGTCACCACGCCGGAGGCGATGGACGTCGTCCGGATGGTGCTGACCGGGCAGGTGTCCCGCGAGCTCGTCGGGCTGCTCAACACGTACGGCCCGGTGGCGGTCGGGCTGTCCGGCGAGGACGGCGGTCTGCTCCAGGCGCGCCGCAGGCCGGGCGTCGTCGACGGCGTGGAGGTCGACCTCGGCCTGGTGGGCGACGTCGTCCAGGTGAACCCGGGCGCCGTGCTCGACCTGCTGGACGCCGGGCGCATCCCGGTGGTCTCCACGGTCGCACCGGACGTCGACGACCCCACCCAGGTGCTCAACGTCAACGCCGACACCGCCGCAGCCGCGCTGGCGATCGCGCTCGGCGCCCGCAAGCTGGTCATCCTCACCGACGTCGAGGGGCTGTACACCAACTGGCCGGACCGCACGAGCCTGGTCCGGCGCCTGCGCGCGAGCAGCCTCGCCGGGCTGCTGCCCGGCCTGGACGCCGGCATGCGCCCCAAGATGGAGGCCTGCTGGCGCGCGGTGACCGGGGGAGTCGGCCGGGCGCACGTCATCGACGGCCGCGCCCCACACTCGATCCTCGTCGAGGTGTTCACCAGCGACGGCATCGGGACCATGGTGTTCCCCGACGAGGAGGCGCCGGAGCGCCCGACGACCTTCCCGATCCCGGTGGTGGCGTGATGAGCGACGTGTTGCCCAAGCCGGCCGGGTCCGTGGCGCAGTGGACGAACCGCTACCAGCACGCCCTCATGGACACCTTCGGACCGCCGCAGCGCGTCCTGGTGCGCGGCGACGGTCCCTACGTCTGGGACGCCGATGGCAACCGCTACCTCGACCTGCTCGGCGGTATCGCCGTCAACGCGCTCGGCCACGCCCACCCGACGCTGACCGCGGCGATCTCGGCGCAGCTCGGCACGCTCGGCCACGTCTCCAACTTCTTCGCCAGCCCGACTCAGGTCGCGCTCGCCGAGACCCTGCTGCGGATCGCCGGCGCGCCCGAGGGCAGCCGCGTCTTCCTCACCAACTCCGGCACCGAGGCGAACGAGGCCGCGGTCAAGCTGACTCGGCGCCACTCGGCCGGGGCGCGCCCGCGCCTCATCGCGATGGAGCACGCGTTCCACGGCCGGACGATGGGCGCGCTGGCACTCACCCACCAGGCCGCCTACCGCGAGCCGTTCGAGCCGCTGCCGCCCGGCGTCGAGTTCGTCCCGTACGGGGACGCGGCCGCGCTGGAGGCGGCGATCGGACCGGACGTCGCCGCGGTGTTCGTCGAGCCGATCCAGGGCGAGGCCGGTGTGCAGGTCCCACCGCCCGGGTACCTGGCCGCGGCGCGCGAGCTGACGACGAGGCACGGCGCGCTGCTGGTGCTCGACGAGGTTCAGTCCGGGATGGGCAGGACCGGGAAGTGGTTCGCGTTCCAGCACGAGCACATCGGCGGCGGCATCGTGCCGGACGTCGTCACGGTGGCCAAGGGGCTCGGCGGTGGGTTCCCGGTCGGCGGGCTGATCGCCTTCGGCCCGCAGGTCGCCGAACTGCTCGGCCGTGGCCAGCACGGCACGACGTTCGGCGGCAACCCGGTCGCCTCTGCCGCGGGGCTCGCGACGATCGGCGTGATCGAGCGCGACGGCCTGCTGGCGCACGTCACCGAGCTGGGTGCGTGGTGGCGCGCCGCCCTGGCCGCGCTGCAGCACCCGCTGGTCAGGGAGGTCCGCGGCGAGGGCCTGCTCGTCGCCGTCGAGCTCACGGGGGAGGTCGCCGCGAACGTCGCGGAGCGGGCTCTGGCCGCCGGCTTCATCGTCAACCCCTGCACCCCGACGACGATCCGTCTCGCTCCGCCCTACGTGCTGACGCAGCAGCAGGCGCAGGCCTTCGTCGACTTCGTCGGACAGCTGCCCGCGGACCCGAGCACGGAGGTGACCGCGTGAGGAGCTTCCTGCGCGACGACGACCTGACGCCCGCCGAGCAGGCGGACGTGCTCCGCCTCGGCGACCTGCTGAGCAAGGACCGCTTCGCCCGACGACCGCTCGAGGGGCCGCGCGCCGTCGCGGTGATCTTCGACAAGCCGACGCTGCGCACCCAGGTGAGCTTCACCACCGGCATCGCCGAGCTGGGCGGATACCCGCTGGTCGTCGACGGCAACCTGGCGCAGATCGGCACCCGCGAGTCGATCTCCGACGTGGCGCACGTCATCGGCCGGCAGGTCGCCGCGATCGTGTGGCGCACCCACGCGCAGTCCCGCGTCGAGGAGATGTCGGCCGTTGCCGGCGTTCCCGTGGTCAACGCGCTGACCGACGACTTCCACCCGTGCCAGGTGCTGGCGGACCTGCTGACCGTCGCGCAACACCGTGGCGGCGTCGACACGCTGCCCGGCACGACGCTCGCCTACGTCGGAGACGGTTCGAACAACATGGCGCACTCCTACCTGCTCGGCGGCGCGACCGCCGGCATGCACGTGCGCATCGGCACCCCGGAAGGCTTCCCGCCACGCGACGACGTCCTCGAGGACGCGCGGCGCATCGCTGCCGCGACCGGCGGCTCGGTGGCCGTGTACGACGACCGGGACGCCGCCCTCGACGGCGCGGACGCGGTGGCGACCGACACCTGGGTGTCGATGGGCCAGGAGTCCGACGCCGACCGGCGCCAGCAGCCGTTCGTGCCGTTCCGGCTGGACGGCGAGGGCCTGGCCAAGGCGGCGCCCGGCGCGCTCGTCCTGCACTGCCTGCCCGCCTACCGCGGCAAGGAGATCACCGCCGACGTGCTCGACGGCCCGCAGTCGGTCGTCTGGGACGAGGCGGAGAACCGGCTGCACGCGCAGAAGGCCTTGTTGACGTTCGTCCTGGAGGGGCGGGCATGACCGCGACGTCCGTCCCGCCGACCAAGGCCGCCCGCCTCGCGCTCGTCGCGTCGCTGCTGGCGCGTCAGCAGGTGCGCTCCCAGACCGAGCTCGCCGAGCTGCTCGCCGCCGAGGGGGTCGTCGTCACGCAGGCGACGCTGAGCCGCGACCTCGTCGAGCTCCAGGCGGTCAAGGTGCGCAGCCCCTCGGGTGCGCTCGTCTACGCCGTGCCGGTCGAGGGCGGTGCGCGCGCCACCCTGTCCGGCGAGACCGAGGAGATGCTCGCGACACGGCTGGCCCGGCTGTGCGAGGAGCTGCTCGTCACCGCCGAGTCGTCGGGCCCGCTCGTCGTGCTCCGCACACCGCCCGGGGCCGCCCAGTTCCTCGCGTCCGCGATCGACCACTCGACCATGCCGGGCGTGCTCGGCACGATCGCGGGCGACGACACCGTGCTGGTGATCGCCGCCGAGTCCGACACCGGCTCCGTGGTGGCCCAGCGATTCCTCGATCTTGCGGCTGGCCGTGACTCCACGCGA
>CAZFTZ010000012.1:0-2955 GCA_964521875.1 uncultured Cellulomonas sp.
GCAGCCGGACGGGCCGAGCAGCGCGACGACCTCCCCGGGGGCGACGTCGAGGCTGACGCCGTCCACCGCGACCGTCCCCGGCCGCCCGCGACCCGGCGACGGGTAGCGCACGACGAGGTCGCGAACACCCAGTCCCGCGGCGGGCGGTGTCGCGCCGGGGTGCAGGGCATCCGCCGGCCGGTCGGTCGGAACGGTCGTTCCGGCGGGGGGTCGACCACCCGCCTCGGAGCTCGTCGTACGCATCAGACCACTCTCCCCGCGGCGCGCGGCGCCCGCTCGAACGCGGCCACCACCAGCGCTGTCACCAGCGCGAGCACCACCGAGGCCGCGAGCGCCATGCCGTAGGTGTCGGCGCCGGGACGCCCGATCAGCCGGTAGACCAGCACCGGCAGGGTCGGCCGCTCCGGCCGGGCGAGGAAGCTCGTCGCGCCGAACTCCCCCAGGCTCGCCGCGAACGCCAGCCCCGCCGCCAGCCCGGCGGCCCGCAGCGCCACCGGCCCGTCGACGGTGCGCAGCACCCGCCCCGGCGAGGCGCCGAGCGTGGCGGCGACCTGCCGCTGGCGCGGGTCGATCGCACGGAGCACGGGCAGCACGGTGCGCACGACGAGCGGCACGGCGACGACCGCCTGGGCGATCGGCACCAGCAGCGGGCTGGTGCGCAGGTCCACGTCCAGCCCCAACGGCCGGTCCATCACCAGCAGGAACCCGAACCCGACGGTCACCGCGCTGACTCCGAGCGGCAGCATGAACGCGGCGTCCAGACCGGCGACGACGCGACGGGCGGCGGTGGCGCGCGGGCGGCGGGACACGACGAGTGCCACCAGTCCGCCGACGACGAGCGCGATCACCGTCGCGTCGAGTGCGACGCGCAGGCTGGTGACGGTCGCCTGCCACACCGAGACCGGCAGCGCGCCGGCAGGACGGGACAGCGCCGCGTAGTTGCCGAGGCCCCAGCCGCTCGTCGTGCGCAGGGAGCGGACGACGAGCCCGGCGAGCGGCAGCGCGAGCAGTGCGACCGCCACGGCGGTGACGCCCACAGCCACCCGGTCCACGCCCGCGAGGTCGTCGGGCCCCTCGCCCCTCGCACTCGTTCCGCCGCGTGCGCTCGTGCCCCTGCCCGCGCCCTGATCCCGGCCCTCGCCCTCTCCGTGCGCGCCGGCTCCGCTGCCGCCCGGCCGCGAGCTCGACACTTCAGCGCGACTTCGGTGCGTCGATGTGCCGATCCGGCGCGGAAGCACCGAGATCACGTGGCCGGCGGAGCGAGTCGGGGCCGCCAGGGAGAGGGCGCGCTCGTTGCGGGCGCGGGCGCGGGCCGCCACCGTCAGCGTGCCGACGACGACCACGAGCTGCACCACCGACAGCACCGCCGCCGCGCGCAGGTCGAGGAACTGCGTCGTCTGCACCCAGATCTCCGTCTCGACGGTGCCGAACCGCAGCCCGCCGAGCACCAGCACCGTGCCGAACGCGGTGGCGCAGAACAGGAAGGTCAGCGACGCCGCGCCGGCGATCGCCGGCGCCAGCGCGGGCAAGGTCACCGTCGCCAGCGCGCGCCACGGCGAGGCGCCCAGCGCGCGGGCCGCCTGCTCGGCGCGCGGGTCCAGCCGCTCCCACAGCCCGCCGACGGTCCGCACGACGAGCCCGTAGTTGAAGAAGACGAGGGCGGCGACGATCGCGGTGAACGTCCCGTCGAGGTGCAGGCCGGCGAGCAGCCCGCCCTGTGCCAGCAGCGAGCGGAACGCGACGCCCACCACGACGGTCGGCAGCACGAACGGCACCGTGACGAAGGCGCGCAGGAACCCGCGCCCGCGGAACCGGCACCGGTACAGCAGGTAGGCGCCCGGCACGCCGAGCAGCACGGACACGACGGTGCCGAGCGACGCCTGTGCCAACGTCAGCCCGACGATCCGCCAGGTCCGGGCACGGGAGAACACGTCGGCGAACCCGGACAGGTCCAACCGACCACCGTCGGTGAACCCGCGGCCGACCATCGTCGCCACCGGCCAGAGGAAGAACACGGCGAGGAATGCCAGCGGCACGGCGGCCGCGAGCGCCCACGCCCAGGTGCGCACGTCGGCCCGCGCCCCTGGGCGCGCGCCGAGGGACCGGTGGCCGCCCCTCGCTGACGGGCCTGGAGGGGCGGCCACCGGCGTCGGGAGGGCGGTCAGCCCAGCACCACGTCCGACCACTGCTGCAACCAGTCGGAGCGGTTCTTCGCGATGTCCGCGGCGGGCACCTCGAACGGGTGCTCGGCGAGCGGCGCCCACTGCGCCCAGTCGTCGGGCACCGTCACGGACGACGACACCGGGTACACGTACATCGACGTCGGGATGTCCGCCTGGACCTCGTCGGACAGCAGGAAGTCGACGAACGCCGCCGCGCCGGCGGGGTTCTTCGCGCCGGCCAGCACGCCCGCGTACTCGACCTGGCGGAAGCAGGTGTCGAGCAGCGCGCCGGTGGTCGGCTCGGTGCCGCCCTCGGGGACGGTGTAGGGCGGGGACGACGAGTACGACAGCACGATCGGGAACGTGCCGTCGCCGCCGCCGGCGGTGAAGTCGACCTCGTACGCGTCGGTCCAGCCCTCGTCGACCTTGACGCCGTTGGCCTTCAGCGCCGTCCAGTAGTCCTTCCAGCCGTCGGTGCCGTACTTGCCGATCGTGGCGAGCAGGAAGGCGAAGCCGGGCGACGAGGTCACCGGGCTCGGCGTGACGAACAGGCCCTCGTACTCGGGTTTCGTCAGGTCGTCGAGGCTCGCCGGCTCGGCGAGGCCCTTCGCCGCGAACCACTGGTGGTCCACGTTGACGCAGACGTCGCCGACGTCGACCGGGACCAGGGCGCCCGTGGTGTCGCCGGGGACGCGGTACTGCTCGCCGTCCGTCACCGCCGCGGCGGTCGGTGCCGGCGACGGTGCCACGACGACGCCCTCGTCGAGCGCGCGCGAGGCGAACGTGTTGTCGA
>CAZFTZ010000013.1:0-6279 GCA_964521875.1 uncultured Cellulomonas sp.
AGCTTCTGGCCGACGACGCACGACATCCTCCCGCCCTACCTGCAGGCCACCGGCCTGGGCGGGTTCGCGGTGCGCGCCGTGCTCGCCGCCCTCGGCTCGCCGAGCTGGGGCATGTACTCCGGCTACGAGCTCGTCGAGCACATCCCGCGGCCCGGCGTCGAGGAGCAGGTCGACAACGAGAAGTACGAGTACAAGCCACGCGACTGGTCGCAGGCCGACCGGCTGGGCATCGCGCTGCTCGTCGGGAAGCTCAACGAGATCCGGCACGCCCACCCGGCCGCGCGCCAGCTCCGCATCCAGCGCGTGCACCCGACGAGCGACCCGGCGCTCGTCTGCTTCTCCCGGCACCTGCCCGCGCACCTGGCGCCGGGCGGCGTCTCGGACACCCTCGTCGTCGTCGTCAACCTCGACCCGGTGCACACGCGCGAGGGAACGGTGCACCTGGACGGTCTCGACCTGCCGTACGGCGCGTTGGAGGTCGAGGACCTGCTCGGCGGTGGACGGTTCACCTGGTCGGCCGACCCGTTCGTCCGGCTGGACCCGGCGCTGAGCTGCGCACACGTGATGCGCGTGGTCCGGCCGTGACCGAGCCGACACCGTCGACCGCCGCGCTGGCCCTGCACGGCCTGCCGCCGCGGCGCCAGCCGGCCATCCCGCCGTTCGAGCAAGCCGGCGGCCTGCCCCGGCAGGACGGCGACTGGTACCGCACCGCGGTGTTCTACGAGGTGATGCTGCGCTGCTTCTCGGACTCGACCGGCGCCGGAAGCGGCGACCTGCAGGGCCTGGTCCAGCGCCTGGACTACCTGCAGTGGCTCGGCGTCGACTGCCTGTGGCTGCCGCCGTTCTACCCGTCCCCGATGCGCGACGGCGGCTACGACGTCGCCGACTACACCGCGGTCGCACCGCAGTACGGCACGCTGGCGGACTTCACGCAGCTCGTCGGGCAGGCGCACGCGCGGGGGATGCGCGTCGTGGTCGACCTGGTGATGAACCACACCAGCGACCAGCACCCGTGGTTCCAGTCCTCCCGCTCGGACCCGGACGGGCCGTACGGCGACTTCTACGTGTGGCGCGACGACGCGACCGGCTACCCGGACGCCCGCATCATCTTCGTCGACACCGAGACGTCGAACTGGACGTTCGACCCGATCCGCCGGCAGTACTTCTGGCACCGGTTCTTCAGCCACCAGCCGGACCTGAACTTCGAGAACCCCCGGGTCGTCGACGCGCTCTTCGACGTGGTCCGGTTCTGGGCCGGCCTGGGCGTGGACGGGTTCCGGCTGGACGCCGTGCCCTACCTGTTCGAGGCCGAGGGCACCAACTGCGAGAACCTGCCCGAGACGCACGCCTTCCTGCGGGCGCTGCGGCGGATGGTCGACGAGGAGTTCCCCGGCCGGGTGCTGCTCGCCGAGGCGAACCAGTGGCCGGAGGACGTCGTCGCCTACTTCGGGACGGCCGACGAGCCCGAGTGCCACCTCTGCTTCCACTTCCCGGTGATGCCGCGCATCTTCTACGCCCTGCGGGACCAACGGGCCACCCAGATCGTCGACATCCTCGCCGACACCCCACCGATCCCCTCCGGGGCGCAGTGGAGCACGTTCCTGCGCAACCACGACGAGCTGACGCTCGAGATGGTGTCCACCGAGGAGCGTGCGTCGATGTACGGCTGGTACGCGAGCGACTCGCGGATGCGCGCCAACGTCGGCATCCGGCGGCGGCTGGCGACCCTGCTGGAGAACAACCGCAAGGAGATCGAGCTCGCCAACGCGTTGCTGCTGTCGCTGCCCGGTAGCCCGTGCCTGTACTACGGCGACGAGATCGGCATGGGCGACAACATCTGGCTGTCCGACCGCGACGCGGTGCGCACCCCGATGCAGTGGACGCCGGACCGCAACTCCGGCTTCTCCACCGCCGACCCCGGCAAGCTCTACCTGCCGCTGGTGCAGTCGCTCGTCTACCACTACGGCCACGTCAACGTCGAGGCGCAGCTCGCACAGCCGACGTCGCTGCTGCACTGGGTGCGTGGCATGCTCGCCGTCCGCCGCCGGCACCCTGCCCTGGGGCAGGGCTCGCTCCTCATGCTGCCGAGCGAGAACGACGCGGTACTGACCTTCCTGCGGCGGTCCGACGAGGAGACGATGCTCGTCGTCGCGAACCTGGCTGCCACCGCGCGGGCGACCCGCGTCCAGCTTCCGCCGGCAATGGCGGGCTGGACGGTGACGGATGCCTTCGGCGGCGCGGCGTTCCCCGCGGTGCCGGCCGACGGGATCGCCTCGTACACCCTCGGTTCGCGCGAGTTCTACTGGCTGGAGCTGGCGGCACCGTGACCCTGACGGCGACCCCGCCAGGCGGGCCGGCCGACGACGCACTCGTGGACCTGCTGCGGGCGTGGTTGCCGACGCGACGCTGGTTCCCGGCGAAGGGCGCCTCGGCACGGGTCGCGCTGGCCGGCTGGATCGACTTCCCCGACGTCGACGGACGCATCCGCGTCGCCCTGGTGCGGGTGCGGGCGCGGGTGGTCGACGCCGTGCTCCAGGTGCCGCTCGGCTTCGGCCCCGGCCCCGGTGACGCCATCGGTGCCCTCGAAGGTGTCACCGTGCGCGACGGGGTGGGCGACCCGACGTTCCTGCGGGCATGGCTGGCGGTGGCCGACGGGCCGGGAGCGGCCGTGGACGCCTCGCGCGCCCGCGTGCTGACCGCCGAGCAGTCGAACACCTCCGTGGTGCTCCCAGCCGCAGGCGGCGGCGCACCCGTCGCCATCCTCAAGGTGCTCCGCACCGTCGCCGACGGCGCCAACCCGGACGTCGACGTCCCCCGCAGGCTGGTCGAGGTGGGCTGGGGTGGCGTGCCGGCGCCGCTCGGCTGGCTCGTCGGGCGCTGGGCCGGGCCGGACGGCGCGACCGCAGAGGGCTACCTCGGGGTGATGAGCGCCTTCGTCCCCGACGCCGAGGACGGGTTCGAGCTGGCGTGCCGGTACGCGCGGGACGCCGCCCCGTTCGACGACGAGGCGGCCGCGCTGGGCGGCCTCGTCGCGGACATGCACGCGGCGCTGGTGCGCGGCTTCGGCACCGTGGCGTCGGCGGAGGGCGTCGAGCTCGTCGCCGGCCTGGTCGAGGAGCGGTTCGCGTGGGCGGCCGGCCTGGTGCCTGAGCTCGAGCGGTACCGCGCCCCCGTCGGCCGGGTGCTCGACGAGCTGCACGCCGTGCCGGACGTGCCGCCCCGCCAGCGCGTGCACGGCGACCTCCACCTGGGGCAGGTGCTGCGCTCCGGCGACCGCTGGTACGTCACCGACTTCGAGGGCGAGCCGCTCGCCCCGCTCGCCGACCGCACACGTCCCGACTTCGCGGTGCGCGACGTCGCCGGCCTGGTGCGCTCCTTCGACTACGCGGCCGCAGTGGGCGGGCTGCGCGGCTCGTCGGCCACGGCGTGGTCCAGCACCGCCCGCCGTGCCGCGCTGCACGCGTACGACGAGGCCGCGGGCACCACGCTGGCGGACGGCACCGGTCCGGCCGGCTGCCTGCTGCGCGCCCTCGAGCTGGACAAGGCGCTCTACGAGGCGGTCTACGAGCGGCGCAACCGGCCCGACTGGCTGCCCATCCCGCTCGCCGGGCTGGACCGCCTCCTCACGTGACGGACACCTGCAGTCCTCCGGGCGTTCGTCCACGTGCAGTGGTTGGGTAGAGGCATGACGACCGCAGCCGCCCCCGCCCCGGTCCCCGTCGACGACGACGTGCTGCGGCGAGTGGCCGCGGGCCTGTACCACGACCCGCACGCCGTCCTCGGTGCACACCCGGGTGCCGGCAGCGTCACCGTCCGGGTGCTCCGCCCGTTGGCCGACCGCGTCGTCGTCGTCACCGCGGACGGCGAGACGGAGGCGACGCACGAGCAGGACGGGATCTGGGTGGCGGTCCTCGACCGGCCCGACGTCCCCTCCTACCGGCTGTCCGTCACCTACGGCACGCAGACCACCGTGTCCGACGACCCGTACCGCTACCTGCCGACGATCGGCGAGCTCGACCGGCACCTGCTGCGCGAGGGGCGTCACGAGCAGCTGTGGACCGTGCTCGGCGCCAACGTCCACCGCTATCCCGACCCGCTCGGCGACGTCGTCGGCACCTCGTTCGCGGTGTGGGCGCCCACCGCCCAGGCGGTGCGCGTCATCGGCGACTTCTCCTACTGGCAGGGCCGGCAGCACGCGATGCGCTCGCTCGGCGACAGCGGCGTCTGGGAGCTCTTCGTGCCGGGCGTCGGGCCTGGCGCCCTCTACAAGTTCGAGATCGTCGGCGCGGACGGCGTGTGGCGGCAGAAGGCAGACCCACTGGCCAAGGGCACCGAGGTGCCGCCGGCTACGGCATCGGTGGTCGTGGAGTCCTCCTTCACCTGGCACGACGAGGACTGGCTGACCGCCCGCGCGGCCAAGGACCCTCACGACGGCCCGCTGTCGATCTACGAGGTGCACCTGGGCTCGTGGCGCTGGGGCCGCGACTACCGGGCACTGGCGGCCGAGCTGACGGCCTACGTCGTCGAGATGGGCTTCACGCACGTGGAGTTCATGCCGGTCGCCGAGCACCCGTTCGGCGGGTCGTGGGGCTACCAGGTCTCGTCGTACTACGCGCCGACCGCGCGCTACGGCTCGCCCGACGACTTCCGCTCCCTCGTCGACTCGCTCCACCAGGCCGGAATCGGCGTGATCATCGACTGGGTGCCGGCGCACTTCCCCAAGGACGAGTGGTCGCTCGGCCGGTTCGACGGCTCCGCGCTCTACGAGGACCCGGACCCGCTGCGGGGCGAGCACCCCGACTGGGGCACCTACGTCTTCAACTTCGGCCGGGCCGAGGTGCGCAACTTCCTCGTCGCCAACGCGACGTACTGGCTCGAGGAGTTCCACGTCGACGGGCTGCGCGTCGACGCCGTCGCCTCGATGCTCTACCTCGACTACTCGCGCGCCGACGGTCAGTGGCGGCCCAACCAGTACGGCGGACGGGAGAACCTCGAGGCGATCGCGTTCCTGCAGGAGGCGAACGCGACCGCGTACCGCCGCACCCCCGGCATCCTGATGATCGCCGAGGAGTCCACCGCCTGGCCGGGTGTGACGCGCTCCACCGAGCACGGCGGCCTCGGCTTCGGGCTGAAGTGGAACATGGGCTGGATGAACGACACCCTCCGCTACGTGCAGGAGGCACCGATCCACCGGCGCTACCACCACGGAGAGCTGACGTTCTCGCTGGTCTACGCGTTCTCCGAGCAGTTCGTGCTGCCGCTCTCGCACGACGAGGTCGTCCACGGCAAGGGTTCGATCTACGGCCGGATGCCCGGCGACCACTGGCAGCGCCTCGCGGGCTGCCGCGCCCTGTACCTGTACCAGTGGACGCACCCTGGCAAGCAGCTGCTCTTCATGGGGTCGGAGTACGCGCAGGGTGGCGAGTGGACCGAGCAGCACGAGCTCGACTGGTTCACGCTCGACGACCCCGGCCACGCCGGGGTGCGCCGCTGCGTGCAGGACCTCAACACCCTCTACCGCGCCACGCCCGCGCTCTGGCTGCGCGACCACACGCCCGACGGGTTCGAGTGGATCGACTCCGACGACGCCGACGGGAACACCCTCGCCTACCTACGCAAGGCTCCTGGAGTGCCGACCGCGGTGGTGGTGGTCAACTTCGCGGGCGTGCCGCACGAACAGTACCGGCTGGCCCTGCCCAGCGGCGGACACTGGCGCGAGGCGATCAACACCGACTCCGAGCTCTACGGCGGCTCGGGTGTCGGCAACCTCGGGGAGATCGTCGCCGACCCGATCCCCCACTACGGCCGGCCGTTCTCCGCGTCGGTGCGGATCCCGCCGCTCGGCGGCGTCGTCTTCGTCGCTTCGGAGTAGTCGGTCAGCCCGCCGCGACGAGCGCGTCGAGCATCGCGCGCGTCAACGTCGGGTGCCGTGCCCCGGCGACGGTCGCCGTCAGCGCACCCGACGCGGCACCGAGCCGCACGGCGCGGTCCAGGCTCGCCCCTTCGGCGAGCGCGACCGCGAGCGCACCGACGAAGGCGTCGCCCGCGCCGACCGTGTCCGTCGCTGTCACCGGGTAGGCCGGGACCTGGCTGACGGCGCCGGTCGCGGCAGCACGGACGAGCACGCCCGCCGCCCCGAGCGTGACGACGACGTCGCACCCGCCGGACGACGCCGGTGCGGCCGTCGACGCCAGGTCCGGCACGGCGCCGAGCACGACGAGCGCCTCGTGCTCGTTGACCACCAGGACGTCACCGGATCGCAACAGGTCGTCCGGCAGC
>CAZFTZ010000014.1:0-5053 GCA_964521875.1 uncultured Cellulomonas sp.
GTGCAGCTGTTCGCGCGTCGCCACGCCGACCTCGAGACGGTGGACAAGCTGTCCGACCCGGCGGTGTACGCGATCGGCCCGGTGATGGTGCTGTCGATCGGGGTGGCGTTCTTCCACCTCGGCAACCCGATCAACGCGCTGCACGTCGTCGGCGGGCTCGGCCACTCCTGGCTGAGCTGGGAGCTGTTCTTCGGCGCCGCGTTCGCCGTCGCCGGCGCGGTGTTCGCGCTCTGCCAGTGGCGCAAGTGGTTCACCCCGCTGCTGCGTCAGCTGGTGGCCGCCGCGACCGCGGTGCTCGGCATCGCCCTCGTGTTCTGCATGTCGATGGTGTACGCCGGGTTGCCCACCGTCCCCGCGTGGCACACGTGGGCGACGCCGGTGAGCTTCTTCGCCACCGCGTTCCTGCTCGGCGCGCTGGCGGTCGGCACCGCGTTCGTCGCCGAGGCGGCCCTCCGTCGCCGGAAGGCGTCCGACCAGGCCGACGAGACGACCGCCCGGCTGACGCGCGGCACGCTGCGCGGCATCGGCATCGCCTCGATCGTCCTGATGGCCGTCGAGTTCGTCGTCATCCCGGTGTACGTGCTGACGCTGTCGCAGAACCCGTCCGCGGCCGCCCAGGACTCCATGGCCGCGCTCATGGTCGGCTCCGGCGTGTGGTTCGCCGTCCGCCTGGTGCTCGTCGCACTGGGTGCCGGCGTGCTCGGGTTCTTCCTCTACCGCACCGCGACCAAGAGCGGCGACCGGATCCTGGCGATCACGGCCTCCAGCGCCTTCGTCCTCGTGCTGGTCGCGGAGGCGCTCGGCCGGGTGCTCTTCTACGACAGCATGTTCCATGTCGGCATCTGAGGCCGTGGTGACCGACCGCCGCGAGGAGCTGGGGCGGCGGCTCGACGAGTTCGCAGGGGCATACACGCTGACGTCCCGGCTGCTCCTCGAGCCCCCGGACCTCGCGCTGCTCGACCGCATCCGCCACCCCGGGCTGCCGGCCGAGTGGCCGATGCGGGACGAGACGTCGCGTGAGGGCATGCGGCTGCTCGTCGCCGGCGCGTCCCAGGACCCCGTGCCGATGGCCCGGGACCACCAGGCGCTGTTCGTCGGGCCCGGGCCGCTGCTGGCTCCGCCCTACGAGTCGGTGTACCGCAGCCGCGAGCACCTGCTGTTCGAGGAGCAGACGCTCCAGGTGCGCGAGGCGTACCGCGCCTTCGGCCTGGTGGCACCGGCGCTCAACCGGGAGCCCGACGACCACATCGGCCTCGAGCTGCACTTCCTCGCGGAGGTGTGCCTCCGGTCGCTCGACGCGCTGGACACGGGAGACGGCGACCGGTTCGACGCGACGCTGGCGGCGCACCAGGGGTTCCTCACGGACCACCTGCTCCTCTGGGGCCCCGAGTGCCTGGCGCTCGTCCGCGACAACGCGAAGACCGACTACTTCCGCGGTGTCGCGCTGCTGACGACCGGACTGCTGGACCAGGCCCGGGAGACGTTCGCACCCTGACGCGACAAGGACCCACGTGTGGGCGGCACCCTCGGCTGGGTGCCGCCCATACGTGTCCTCGGGGACCGGCCGGACCGCGTGTGCGGCGCCCCGCGCGCACGCGCCCCGCAGGTGCGGCAATTGCACCTCGTGCTCTGCCGCACCAAGCATTCATTTCTCGAAACCGAGATTCCCGGTGGCCCGACGAAGGCCACGGCCAGAATGTCGCACGTCGCCCGACGCCGCGTCGTCGGGCGGCGAATTCCGTCCCTCGGTCCGCCGAGCACGTGGCGCGGGGCCTCCTCGCGTCATAGCAGGTCAGATGCGGTCTCGTCGGGCGCGGGGCGAGGTGTGGACGCGACCGCCGGATAAAAGTCATGGGATCGTTTCCTATTGTTAGCGGTCAGCGGGCCATAAAGGGACCAATGTCCCACCACGAAATACGCGCCAGGCGACGAGGATGGCGGCGGACTTGCGAGATTCCTCGTCCCGATCCCACTCAGGAGTCGTCATGCCCGATGGTGTGCAGACGGTGCTCTCGGCGCCGCTCAGCCGACGCAGTTTCATGAAGTGGTCAGGAGTGGCAGGAGGTGCGGCCGTCGCCACCGGCGTCGCCGTGCGCTACGGCCTGACACCCCTGCCGGCCGACGCGGCGGCCCGCGCCGACGCCGCCGGCCCCCAGGTCGTCTGGTCGTCGTGCAACGTTAACTGCGGTTCGCGATGTCCGCTCCGGATGACGGTGACGGACGGGACGATCACCCGGATCGACCCCGACGACACCGGCGACGACGAGCTCGGCAGCCAGCAGGTCCGCGCCTGCGTCCGCGGCCGGTCGATCCGGCAGCGGATCTACTCGCCGGAGCGGCTGAAGTACCCGATGAAGCGGGTCGGCAAGCGCGGCGAGGGCACGTTCGAGCGGATCAGCTGGGACGAGGCGTACCAGACGCTCGCCGACAAGCTGACGGACGTCATCGCGAAGTACGGCAACGAGGCCATCTACTTCAACTACGGCACCGGCTCCATCGGCGGCACCATCAACATGCACTACGCCGGGTGCTCGCCGCTGTGCCGCCTCGTCAACCAGCTCGGCGGGTTCCTCACCTTCTACTCCGACTACAGCACCGCGCAGATCACGGCCGCCTACCCGTACTTCTACGGCTCGTGGGTGGACAGCAACAGCTACGACGACGCGGTCAACTCCAAGCTCTTGGTGCTCTGGGGCAACAACCCGCACGAGACCCGGATGAGCGGCGGCGGCCTGACGTTCGTCACGCAGAAGGTCAAGAAGATCGCCGGCACCAAGGTGATCGTCATCGACCCGCGCCTGTCCGAGACCGCGGTCACCATCGCCGACCAGTGGGTGCCGATCCGCCCGAACACGGATGCCGCGCTGGTGGCCGGCATGGCGCACGTGATGATCTCGGAGAACCTGCAGGACCAGGACTTCCTCGACACCTACTGCGTCGGCTTCGACGAGCAGCACATGCCCGAGGGTGCCCCGAAGAACGCGTCCTACAAGAGCTACGTCCTGGGCCTCGGCGACGACGGCGTCGAGAAGACGCCGGAGTGGGCGGCCAAGATCACCGGCGTCCCCGCCGCGACGATCGTCCAGCTCGCCCGCGAGATCGCCCAGGCCAAGCCGTGCATGATCTCCCAGGGCTGGGGTCCGCAGCGGCACAGCAACGGCGACCCGTCCGCCCGTGCGATCTTCCTCATGGCGGCGATGACCGGGAACATCGGCATCCGCGGCGGCGGCACGGGCGCTCGTGAGGGCAACTACACGCTGCCGATCGGCATCGCGATGGCGATCCCGAACCCGGTGCAGACGTCGATCTCCGTCTACATGTGGACGGACGCGATCCTGCGCGGCGAGGAGATGACCGCCCTGGCCGACGGCGTCAAGGGTGCCGACAAGCTGTCGACCGGCATCAAGATGCTGTGGAACATCGCCGGCAACGCGATCATCAACCAGCACGGCGAGATCCACCGGACCGAGGAGATCCTCTCCGACGAGTCCAAGTGCGAGATGATCGTCGTCGTCGACACGCAGATGACGCCGTCGGCCAAGTGGGCGGACATCCTGCTGCCGGACGTGTCGAGCGCCGAGCGCATGGACGTCGTCGGTGGCGAGGCCGCCGGCAACATGGGCTACGTCATCTTCGACGAGCAGGTGATCGAGCCGCTCGGTGAGGCGAAGACCTGCTTCGAGATGGCGCAGGGCATAGCCGACAAGCTGGGGATCAAGGACAAGTTCGACGAGGGCAAGACCTACGAGCAGTGGCTGCGGGAGACCTACGCCGCCGACCAGGAGGCCGAGCCCGACCTGCCCGACTTCGACGACCTGCGCGCGATGGGCATCTGGCGCAAGGCCAACCCGGACGGCGCCGTGGTGCCGCTCCGGGAGTTCCGCGAGGACCCGGTGGCCAACCCGCTGCCGACCCCGTCCGGCCTGATCGAGATCTACTCCCAGCGCCTGCAGGACATGACCACGACGTGGATCCTGCCCGAGGGCGACAAGCTGGCGCCGATCCCGATGTACCTCGCCTCGCGCGAGGGCCCGGAGGACCCGCTGCGCGAGAAGTACCCGATCCAGTGCATCGGCCACCACTACAAAGCGCGCACCCACTCGACGTACCACGACGTGCCCTGGCTACGTGAGGCGCACCCGCAGATGGTGTGGATCAACAGCGCGGACGCGAAGGCCCGCGGCATCGAGAACGGCGACACCGTCGAGGTCTACAACGACCGTGGCCGCATCCGGATCCAGGCGAGGGTCACCGACCGGATCGCCCCCGGGGTGGCGTCCGTCCCGCAGGGCGCCTGGTACTCACCCGACGAGAACGGCGTCGACGTCGGTGGCGCGGTCAACACCCTGACCAGCCAGCACCCCACACCCCTCGCGAAGGGCAACGGGCAGCACTCCAACCTCGTCGAGATCGTGAGGGCGTGACATGGCCAAGCAGCTCGGCTTCTCCATCGACCAGAACTACTGCACCGGGTGCAAGGCCTGCCAGACCGCGTGCAAGGACAAAAACGACCTGCCCGTCGGCGTCACCTGGCGCCGGGTGGCCGAGTACACCGGCGGTGGCTGGACGGTCGACGAGAAGGCGGGGACGTTCGAGTCCCACGTCTTCACGTACTACACGTCGATCTCGTGCAACCACTGCGACGACCCGGTCTGCGTCAAGGTCTGCCCGACGAGCGCGATGCACAAGGGCGACGACGGGATCGTCACGGTCGACGCCGGCAAGTGCGTCGGCTGCCGGTACTGCGAGTGGGCCTGCCCCTACGGCGCGCCACAGTTCAACCCCGAGTCCGGCGTCATGACCAAGTGCAACTTCTGCCAGGACTACCTCGCCGAGGGCAAGGACCCCGCCTGCGTGGCCGCCTGCCCGTCACGGGTGCTGAAGTTCGGCGAGATCGAGGACCTGCGCGCGCAGTACGGCGACGAGGCCGGCATCGAACCGCTGCCCGACCCCTCGCTCACCAAGCCGAACCTCGTCATCACCCCGCATCGCCAGGCCGAGATGACCGGTACCGGCAGCGGGTTCGTCTCGAACCCCGAGGAGATCTGATGCT
>CAZFTZ010000015.1:0-5763 GCA_964521875.1 uncultured Cellulomonas sp.
GCCTCGTCGATGTTCGGCTTGAGCTCGTCGTAGGTCACCTCGACGGTCAGCTTGACCTTGGTGGGCTCCAGGGTCTCGACGGCGCTCTTCACGATGCTGCTCTCCAACTGGCTCTCGGGGGTGCCGGCGACTCCGGCGGGCACTGCTGCGGCGTGCGAGGGGCATGCGTGAACCGCGCGCAGGCGACCCCCGATCCTACGTCCTCGGCGCTGTCCGCCCCAACGCGCGGTCAGCCCCGGACGGCGTCGGTGCGGACCGGCGCACCGGCGAGCGCGGTGACGACGCGCACGGTGCGCCCGACCCCGTCGTGGCGGGCGTAGACCTCCGCCAGCTCGCGGGCGCGCCGCGCGTACCGCTCGTCGGCCAGGACCGTGCGCACGCCCTCTCGCACCCGTTCGGGGCTGACGGCGTCGGTGAGCCGGTCGGTCCTCAGGGCGAGCCCCGCACCGGACCACCGCACCCGAGCGCCGACCTCCGCCTTGTCCTCCGAGCGGCCCGCGACGATCACCGGAACGCCGTGCGCGAGAGCCTGCTGCGTGCCGCCCCAGCCGCCGTTCGTCACGGCGACGTCGACCAGCGGCAGCAGGTGCTCGAACGGCACGAACCGCGCCAGCCGCAGGTTGGCCGGCCTGCCGCCCGGGACGTCGAGCTCGTCGGGCTCGAAGGTCCCGGTGGTGGCGACGACAAGCACGTCCTCGTCACGCGTCGCCTCGATCGCCGGCAGCAGCAGCCGCGCCGGGTCGGTGGCGACGGTGCCCTGCGTGACGAGCACCACCGGCCGGCCCGCGGCCTTCGCCTGGAGCAGGTCGGACCACCACTCCGGCGCGTCGAAGGCGTCGACCCCCCGGGGCAGCAGCGGGCCGACGACCTCGACCGGGACGCGCAGATCGGGGCGCGGGTACTCCAGCCCCGGCACGCCGGTGTCCAGCACCTTCGTGGCCAGCACGTTCACCCAGTCGAACAACGACCCCTGCGGGGTGTCGACGCCGAGTGCCCGCACGGCCTGGACCGCATCCCGTTGCGCGGCGCCGAACACCACCGTGCCGATCACCAGTCGCAGGGCGGCGTTCCTGACCCGGCCCAGGACGGTCCGGGCCGGCGGCAGACCGGTGCCGTACGGCGCCAGGTCGCGGCTGGTGACGGTGAGCGGCGAGACCGAGATCGACACCGAGGGCAGGTGCCGCCGGCCGGCCGCGATCGGGCCGGCGATGAACCCGTGGTCCGAGACGACGACGTCCGGAGCGTGCTCGGCGAGGACGACGTCGAGGTCCTCGACATACCACGGGATCGGGTCGATGAAGATGTTGCGGACCTCCCACTGCAGCCGCCGGGTCCCGGGGGCCGGGCGGCCCTGCGCGTCGGCCCACTCGTCGAGGGTGGCGTCGTCGATGTCGCGGCCACGGACCATCGGCAGGGGCTCGCCGCCGTTGCGCCGCACGACGTCGGCGAACTTCGAGCCGGTGTAGACGAGCACGCGGTGGCCGTCGTCGGCCAGCGCCTTCATCACGGGCAGCGCGGGCCGCACGTGGCCGGTGATCGGGGTGAGGGCGAAGAGGACGGTGCTCATGGTGCGGTGTCTCCTGGGTCGGCGGTGACGGCCCGTGTGCCGGGCCCCGGTGGGCGCCCGGGAACGGGCACCGCCAACGAAGGTGACGAGTCGTCACCTCCTGATACACGGGCCTCCGACTAGATGCGCCCGTACACGCGCCGGACGCCGAAGTCGTAGACCAGCCGCCTCTCGTCCCGCATCGCGGCGCGGAACGCGTCCTCGTCGCGCTCGGTGCCGTGCCACAGCAGCGGACCGTCCGGCCGGTGCTGCATCGTCCGGAACAGGCGGACGCTCAGGTCAGCGGCGTCCGGACCGTCGAGGATCGTCACCGCGGTCTCCAGGGCCAGCCAGCACGGGCCCGCCTCGTGGACGTAGAGGGTGCAGCGCGGGTCGGTGCGCAGCCGGCGCGTGCGCACGCGGTCGGCGGTGCCGGAGGACCAGATCCTGCCGTCGACGACCGCGACGCCGCAGCGGGCCACCTTCGGCATCCCGCCGGCACCGACCGTGACCATGCCCGCTGAAGGCGTGCGCCCGACGAAGGCGAGCTGCTCCTCGGAGAGGTCCACGATGCCGACGGTATGCCGGACGCGCTGCCCCGGCCGTTCGAACCGGTCCGGTACCCTCTGCAGGGTCACGCGGCCGTAGCTCAATGGCAGAGCCCCAGTCTTCCAAACTGGCTACGCGGGTTCGATTCCCGTCGGCCGCTCCACGATGAACATGCAGGTCAAGGGCACAATCTGGCCTCTCGGCACTGAACGGTCCGGGCCTTCCGCAGAGGTGTTTCGATACCGCGGCCGCACACAGGATCGACCCACCCAGGGTCCGGTCGGGCTGCTGCCACCGGGCGCCTACCGGCGTGCACGGCGTGAGCAGGCCGCCGAGAGCACAAGCCGCGTTCGCTGCCGCTCCTACAACCCCGGACGAGGTGTGGAGTTGCTCCGTGCCACGACGGAAGTGTCGAACCGCACGCCCCTACGACGATGCGACGGCCGACCGCCCGTCGTCACGGCCTTCGAGCACCTGGTCGACGAGGGCGCGCGGCATCCCGTCCGGCACCGGCCGGTGCGCGATGAGGCGCCGGTAGAACAGCGGTCCGACGAGCAGGTCGACGACGACCTCCGGGTCCGCGTCCGCGGCCAGCGCGCCCTCCTCCTGGGCGCGCCGGACGAGGTCGAGCGCAGGTCGGCGCTGCTGGGCCGTGAGGTCGGCATGCAGCTCGGCCAGTGCGGGGTCCCGCTCGGCGAGGTCGACGACAGCCGCCATGAGGCGCGGGAAACGGTCGGAGGTCACGAGCGCCGCCGCCCGGGTCAGCAACGCCACCAGGTCCTCCCGGACGTCGCCGGGTGGTGGTGACGGCAGCGGCCGGAAGGTCGCCGTCATCGCGTCGACCAGCAGTGCGGACGCGGACGGCCAGTGCCGGTACACCGTCGCCTTGCTGGCACCGGCCCGACGAGCGACGGCCTCCATCGTGAAGCCGGCGGACCCACCGGCCGCGAGCTGGTCCAGCGCGGCGGCCATGACGCGGTCACGCGCGTGCGCGCCCCGGCCCACGGGTGGTGCGGGTGTCACGGCTCCCCCTCGGGTGCTCGTCGGGCCCGGCGGTGTCTTCGCGCGTGCCGGGGCGTACGATCATCGAAACGAAACCGTATCGTTAGGAGGTCGACCATGGCGACCGACACACCGACCGCGCTCCCCGCACCGACCCGGCGCCGCACCCGGCCGGTCGTCTACTGGGTGAGCACCGGCGCCATCGCCGCCGAGGCGCTCGCCGGGGGCGTCCTCGACCTCGTCCGCTACGGCCCGTACCTGAGGACGCTGACCGACCTCGGCTACCCCGCGTACCTCGCGACGATCATGGGCGTCGCGAAGGTCGCCTCCGGGGTCGTCGTGCTCGCCCCGGGCCTGCCCCGGCTCAAGGAGTGGGCGTACGCCGGCATCCTCGTCAACATGCTGGGCGCGGCGGCGTCGCAGCTGCTGGGTGCCCACTCCGCCATGGCCGCGCTGCCGCCGCTGCTGCTCGGCGCCGTCGCCGTGACGTCGTGGGCGACCAGGCCCGCCGACCGCCGGCTCGCCGGCACGCTGCTGTGAGCACGCCGCCGTGAGCCCGCCGCCTGATCAGCAGCCGCGACCTGACGCCCGTTGTCAGGCGTGAACGACGGACGGCCGGGCCCCCGTCGAGGGAGCCCGGCCGTCCGTTCGTCGTGCTGCGGGTCCTCAGCCGACCTTGGCCGTCGCGGCCGCGGGGCCGGCGGTGTCGGTGCCGAGGAACGACGCGGTCCACGAGCCGGCGCCCGTCCCGGCGGCGTCCACGGAGAACGCGCCGGACGAGTCGGTCGTCGCGGTGAACGTCGTGACGTCGCCGCTGTCCGGCCGGAACACGAGGTTGACCGCGGCGTCGGCGACGCCCTGCTCCGAACCGGCGACGACGAGCGTGCCGGACGCCTTGCCGTCGGCCACGTCCAGGGTCAGCGTGCTCGGCTGCATCACCGGGGCAGGCGCCTCGGAGGCCTCCGCCGTCGACGTGGCCGTCGCCTCGGCCGTGGCGGTCGCGCTCTCCGCCGGGGCGGAGGTCTCGGCGGCCGTTGAGGCGGCCGACGGCGTGGTGGTGTCGTCGGACGTCCCGGACGAGCAGGCGCCCAGCAGCCCGGCGGCCAGCACGGCCCCGAGCACGACGGAAGGAATCGTTCGCTTGTTCATGATGGCTGCTCCCAGCATTTCAAAGCACTCCGGCGGCACGCCGGACAGACGTCTCCCACGAGACGCGTTGCGGTGTCCTGCCACCCTAGCCACCGTCCCGTGGGACCTCACAAGCGGAATACCGCTCAGTCAGGCAGCGCCGCGACGGCGTCGATCTCGACGAGGGCCCCCGGCGGGCCCAGTCGCGTCACGAACACCACGGTGACGGCGGTGCGGTGCTCGCCCCACGCCGCGACCGAGGCCTGGTAGGCCTCCACCGCGTCCACCGAGTCGGCCAGGTGGACGGTGAGCTTCGCCACGTCGTCCGGCGTGGCGCCGGCCGCCTCGAGGACGGCGACGACGTTGGCGATCGCCTGCGCCGTCTGCGCGACCACCCCTTCCGCCATCGCACCGGACGCGTCGATGCCGTTCTGGCCACCGACGTACAGCGTGCGTCCTGCGGGCGCGATGGTGCCCTGCGAGAACGCGGGGCTGGCGCGCAGGGACGGAGGATCGACGTGCTCGATCATGACCGGCCTCCTCGGGTGCGGTGAGCACGCACGACGCTAGGCGCGACCACCGACATCGCACGGTGAGCAGCACGACCGCACCGCGGACCACCCCCGCGCGCGACCGCCCGGGTGGCACGATTCCGGGGTGCCACCCGTCGCCCGCGCCCGCTCCTGGCGCGCGCTGGTGGCCGACCGCCGATGGCCGCTCGTCCTGCTCGCCGTCGCGATCCTGGTCGCCGCGCTGGTCCCGCCCGTGGTCGCTGCCCGCGCCGCGGATTCGGCCGACGAGCGCGCCCGCACCGCCGCGGCGGCTCTGGACGCGGCCGGGCGCGGCGTGCGCGTCACCACCAACTCGGCCGACGACGCGGCATCCCAGCAGGCCGCGGCCTCGGCGGCGCTGACGGGCGTGCTCGGCGACGTGGAGGTCGTCGGCACCCGCCTGACCTACCCGCTCGACGCGCACACGGCCGACGACCCGGCCGACCCGGTGCGTGCGGTGATCCTGGCGCACGTCGCGGACTGGGCCGACCGCGTCGACCTCGTCGACGGGCGGGCACCGGAGCCCGGCACGCTCGAGGTCGTCGCACCCGCCGCATCCGGCGTCACCACCGGCGAGCACCTGCTGGTCGGGTCCGCGGGCCTCCCCGTGGAGGTCGTCGGCACCTGGCAGCCGCGCGACCCCGGCGACGCGCTGTGGTTCGCGGACCCCGGACTCGCGACCGGCACGCTGAGCGACCGTCGCGATGCGGTCGGCCCGCTGTTCGTGGCCGACGACGCCGCGGTGGACCGCGCCGCCGACCGGCCGCTGGTTCGGTGGACCGTCGCCCCGCCGCTCGCCGGCTTGGGCGCCGACGAGCTGGCGCGGCTGGCCCGCGGCCTGCAGGGCGTGCCGGACGCGCTGGCCGCCGCCGGGGCGATCGTCCAGGGCTCCACCGCCGAGACGGACGGCGGCCCCGCGCTCGCCGCGATCGCGGACCGGGCGCTGGCCGACGAGCACCGGGCGCGGGCCGCGGTCGCGGCGGGGCT
>CAZFTZ010000016.1:0-4279 GCA_964521875.1 uncultured Cellulomonas sp.
TCGACGGCTGAGCTCGACCGAATTCTGCGTCGCTGTGGTCACGATCCATGGCCGGAACGCCGCAGAACCGCGTCGCGGTCAGCTGCGCACGGCGGTGGCGGCCACCGTCGGGTCGTGCACGACGAACGAGCCGCCGGCCTCGTCGATCGCCGCGCCGATGCCGTCGAGCAGGGCGGCGAGCTGGTCGGCGGGGAAGCGGCTGTGGCCGCCGCTCGTCGGCACCTGGTCGAGCCACTCGTCGCGGGTGTAGGCGCGGTCCCAGGCGTACTGCCACTCCTCGGGCTCGTCGAACCCGCCCGCGTCCCGCAGCCCTTCCACCGCCCGTCCGGTGAACGCGTGGTAGCCCGCCGAGGCCGGCGCCACCTGGCCGAACATCGGCACCTCTGGGACCACCCGGCGGTAGACGGCGGCGAACGCCTCGGCGAGCGCGGCCGGCGGCTGGCCGGCGTTCCAGAACGCGGCGAACCGGCCCGCGGGCCGCAGCACCGCGGCGGCCTTCGCCGCGCCGGCAACCGGGTCCACCCAGTGCCAGGTCTGGCCGGCGACCACCGCGTCGAACGTGCGGCCCGCCGGGTCCCACTCCTCGAACGGCGCCACCTCGACCTCGAGCCCGGTGCCGCGTGCGAACGCGGCCATCCGCTCGTCGACGTCGACGCCGAGCACGCGGCAGCCGGCGGCGACGAGCTGCCGCGCCACGATGCCGGTCCCGACGCCGACGTCCAGCACGTCCCGGCCGGGGGACCCGGCGACGATCCGCTCCACCAGCTCCGGCGGATAGCCGGGCCGCGCCCGGTCGTACCGCGCCGGGTCGCTGCCGAACGACTCGGCCATCCATCGTGCCTGGTGGGACTGTTGCGGCTGGGCGGGCAGCGGCGACGACTCGGACATGCGCCCACCGTAGGGGCCAGGCCGGGCCGCACTGCCCGGCGTTCGCCCAGGGCTCAGCGCTTTGCCCAACGTTTACCTGCAAAGTCGCGGTTCCGCGCCGGCGGCGGAACACACCACTGGCACGCGGTGGCGCAGTGATCGCGGACCACCTGCCGACGTCGGTGCAGACCTACCTCAACCTGCCGCGCGGGGTCACCGCGGCCCGGATCGTCGGCCGGCGCTCGGCGCACGACGAGCTGCTCGACCTGTCGCCAGGGCCCGCCGGTCAGGCCTGGGCGACGAGGGTCTCGATCCCGTCGAGCAGGAAGCCCAGTCCCCACTCGAAGTCGCCGACCGTCGCGGAGCCCGGTGCGAACGCGCCGCCTGCCACCGCACGCGCCAGCGCCGGGAACCGGCCACTCGCGGTGAGCGTCGTCATGAGCACGCCGAACTGGCCGGTGACGTCCTCGACCGGCACCTGCACCGCGGTGGCTGCGGTGCGCAGCTCCTCGTCGTACCGCGCCTGCCACAGCAGGTAGCCGTTGAGCATCATGAGCGCGGCCACCTTGGCCGGCTCGCTCAGCGGGGTCGCGGCGAGGATCGCCAGCGCGCGCTCGAGCGCCACCATCTGGCTCGGGGTGCCGGCGCGCTCGACGAACCGGATCCGCTCCAGCCAGGGGTGGGCGGCCAGGGTGTCGTGCTGCCAGCGGCACCACGCCTCCAGCGCCGGGCGCCAGCCCTGCGACGTGTCGGCGGGGGACGGGTCGGCCTGCATCCGCCACACCGAGTCGTGCATCAGCAGCAGCAGCTCGTCCTTGCCGGCGACGTGCCGGTAGAGCGACATCGTCCCGGCGCCCAGGCGGTCGGCAACCCGCGCCATCGAGACGGAGTCCAGGCCCTCGGCGTCCGCCAGCTGGACGGCGGCCGCGACGATGCGGTCGGTGGTCAGGGCCGCCCGGGCCGGCCGCCGGTCCGCGTCCGCGCCCGGCGAGCCCGCGCCCGACGAACCCGCGACTCCCGCCGCCCGCCACAGCCGGCTGACCCCGGCACTAAGTCCTGGAACCGTCTCCGCCATGCGTATACCGTACTCATGCGTATGCGATACGCGCGAGCGTGCGACGTACGCATCGCCGCGCGGCGCGGTGACGACGACGAGGACGGAGGAACGTGCGATGGAGGCGATCGAGGTTGCCGGTCTGACCAAGCGGTTCGGTGCGGTCCGGGCACTGGGCGGCCTGGACCTCACCGTGCGGGCGGGTGAGGTGCACGGGCTGCTCGGGCCGAACGGCGCCGGCAAGACGACGACGATCCGGGTGCTGCTCGGCCTGCTGCGAGCCGACGCGGGCCGCGCCCGGCTGCTCGGCGGCGACGTGTGGCGGGACGCGGTGTCGCTGCACCGCCGGCTCGCCTACGTGCCGGGCGACGTGCACCTGTGGCCCAACCTCACCGGCGGGGAGGTGATCGACCTCATGGGGCGGCTGCGCGGGCGGACCGCGACGGCGCGGCGCGACGAGCTCGTCGAGCGCTTCGGCCTGGACCCCGGCAAGCACTGCCGCACCTCCTCCAAGGGCAACCGGCAGAAGGTGGCGCTCGTCGCGGCGCTGGCCGCGGACGTCGAGCTCTACCTGCTCGACGAGCCGTCGTCCGGGCTCGACCCGCTGGTCGCCGGGGTGTTCGTCGACGTGGTGCGGGAGCTGCGCGACGCCGGCCGCACCGTGCTGCTCTCCAGCCACGTGCTCGCCGAGGTCGAGGCGCTCGCCGACCGGCTGACGATCGTCCGCTCCGGCCGCGCCGTCGAGACGGGCACGTTCGACGAGCTGCGGCACCTCACCCGCACCACGGTGGAGGTGCGTACCGCCCGTCCGCTCGACGACCTCGACGACTGGCCGGGCGTGCACGGCATCGAGACCGACCGGGGGACCACGCGGTTCGCCGTCGACACCGGCGCGATGGGCGAGGTGATGCGGCGCCTCGGCGGGCGGGACGTGGTCTCGCTCGTCTGCGCACCGCCCACGCTCGACGAGCTGTTCCGTTCCCGGTACGACGAGCCCGGGCCCGACGAGTGCGCCGGCGAGCCGGCGCTGGCGGGAGGTGCGCGATGAGCGCGGCCTCGGCCGAGCGGTGCCCGTTCAGCGCGCTCGACGGCCTGGGAGCCATGGTGCGTCTCGTGGCGCGCCGGGAGCGGGTCGCGCTGGCGTCCTGGGCCGTGGTGGTCGCCGCGCTGGCCGCGATGTTCACCTCGATGTCCGTCTCGGCCCTGGCGACGCCCGGCGAGGCGGCCCGGCAGTCGGCGTTCATCGCCGGCAGCCCCGCGCTGCGGATGTTCGGGCCGACGTTCGGCGCCACCGTCGGCGGGTACGACGTCGCGCGGTCGTTCCTCACCCTGGTGGTGCTCACGGCGCTGGCCAGCGCGTTCACCGTGGTGCGGAACACCCGCCGCGACGAGGACGACGGCCGCGCCGAGCTGCTGGGCTCAGCCGCCGTCGGGCGGCAGGCACGGCTGGTCGCGGCGCTGCTGGTCGTGGCGGCGTTCGACGTCCTCGTCGGGCTGCTCGTCGTGCCCGCGCTGGCCGGTCAGGGACTGCCGGTGCGCGGTGCGGTGCTCACCGGCGCCGCAGTCGCCGTGACCGGGCTGGTGGTCGCCGGGCTCGGCGCGCTCGGGGCGCAGCTCGCCTCCGGCGCGCGGGGCGCGAACGGGCTGGCCGGCCTCGGCCTCGGGCTGGCGTTCCTCGCCTCGGCGGCCGGCAACCTGCTGGGCGGGGCGACCGCGGACGGCACCGGTGTCGCCCCGGCGTGGCCGGTGTGGCTGTCGCCGATCGGCTGGGGCCAGCAGGTGCGCGGGTTCGACGCACCACGGGCGTGGCCACTGGCGATCGGCCTGGGCGCGTTCGTCGCCCTCGCCGCAGCGGCGTGGTGGGTGGCGGCACACCGCGACTTCGGGCTGGGCGTGGTGCCGGAGCGGCGGGGCCGCGCCACCGGCGCGCGGACGCTCGTCGGGCCCTTCACGCTGGTGTGGCGCGTGGAACGGACCGCCGCCGTGGCGTGGGCGGGCGCGATGCTCGCCTGCGGGCTGGCGTTCGGCTCGATGGCAGCCGGGCTCGAGCTGACCGGGGACGCGGCGGACTGGTTCTCGCGGGTCGCGGGCAGCGTCGACGTGGTGCCGGCGTTCCGCACCGCCATGGTGCAGATGGCGGCGATCGCGGCGGCCGTGTACGCGGTGCTGACCGTGCTGCGCGGGCGGTCCGACGAGGTCACCGGCCGGTCGGAGGCGCTGCACGCAGCGACCGTCGGCCGGCTGCGGTGGGCGGGCGTCCACGCGGCGCACGCCGTGCTCGGTGCCGCGGCGGTGCTCGCGCTGTTCGGGCTCGGGCTGGCGCTCGCCTCGGGCGGCTCGCCCGGCGACCGGCTGGGG
>CAZFTZ010000017.1:0-3876 GCA_964521875.1 uncultured Cellulomonas sp.
GCGATCCTCACCGACGCGTTCCCGCCGGAGCGGCGCGGCTTCGCGATGGGCATCAACCAGGTGGCCGCCATCGCCGGCACGTTCATCGGCCTGCTGCTCGGTGGCGCGCTCGCGGTGGTCCACTGGCGGTGGGTGTTCCTGGTCTCGGTGCCGGTCGGCATCCTCGGCACCATCTGGTCCTACCGCTCGCTGCACGAGACCGGCCAGCGCAACCCCGGCAGCATGGACTGGGCCGGAAACGTGACGTTCTTCCTCGGCCTGACCTCCGTGCTGACGGCCATCACCTACGGCATCCAGCCCTACGGCACCCACACCACCGGCTGGACCAACCCCTGGGTGCTCGCCGGGATCATCGGCGGGCTCGTCGTGCTCGGGATCTTCGCGGCGATCGAGCTGCGCGTGACGCACCCGATGCTTGACCTGCGGCTGTTCACGATCCGCGCCTTCAACGCCGGCAACCTCGCGGCGCTGCTGGCGTCGATCGGGCGCGGCGGGCTGCAGTTCATGCTCATCATCTGGCTGCAGGGCATCTGGCTGCCGCTGCACGGCTACAGCTTCGAGTCCACGCCGCTGTGGGCGGGCATCTACATGCTGCCGATCACGGTCGGGTTCCTCATCGCCGGCCCGCTGTCCGGGATCCTCTCCGACAGGTTCGGCGCCCGGGCGTTCGCGTCGATCGGGCTGCTGCTCGTCGCCGCGACGTTCCTGCTGTACCTCGCGCTGCCGGTGAACTTCGACTACTGGCAGTTCGCGGCGATCTCGTTCGTCTCCGGCATCGGGTCCGGCATGTTCGGGGCACCCAACCGGACGGCGATCATGAACAGCGTGCCGCCGCGGCAGCGCGGTGCGGCGTCCGGCGTCACGGGCACGCTGCAGAACGCCGGCTCGTCGCTGTCGATCGGCGTGTTCTTCTCCCTGATGATCGTCGGCCTGGCGTCGTCGCTGCCGACCACGCTGAAGGACGGCCTGCTGGCGCACGGCGTGCCCGACGCGGCGGCCGGCCAGATCGCCAACCTGCCGCCGGTCGGCAGCCTGTTCGCCGCGTTCCTCGGCTACAACCCGATCGAGACGCTGCTCGGCCCTACCGGCGTGCTGGACCAGCTCAAGCCCGGTGACGCGGCGGCGCTGACCGGGCAGGAGTTCTTCCCGACGCTGGTCTCCAGGCCGTTCCACGACGGCCTGGTGGTCGTCTTCGTCGTCGCGGCCGTGATGTCGGTGATCGCTGCCCTGGCCTCGCTCTCGCGCGGGCGCCGGTTCGTCCACGAGGAGGTCGTCGTCGCCGAGGCCGAGCGCGTGCTCGACGAGGCGGCGACCTCGGGCGAGGCGCTCGCCACCGCGGACTGCGGCGAGGGTCGCCCGACGACGGCGGGCGACGAGGGGTGACCGAGGTGTCGGCGCCCGTGGCCGACGACGAGCGGGCCGGCGTCGCACTCCGGCTGACCCCGGTGCTGCTGCGCGTCGGCCGCCGGATCCGGCCCGCCAGCGGCGACCTCGCCGTGGGCCACTTCTCGACGCTGTCCACGCTGTACCGGAACGGGCCGCAGCGTCCCAGCGACCTCGCGCGCGCGGAGCGGTTCACGCCGCCCGCGGTCTCCCGGATCGTCGCCGCGCTGGAGGAGCGCGGGCTCGTCGTGCGCAAGCCGTCGCCCGACGACGCCCGGTCCAGCCTCGTCGAGATCACGGAGGAGGGTGCGCGGTTGCTCATCAGCACTCGCCTGGAGCAGGCGCGCGGGGTCGCGGCACTGCTCGCGGTGCTGGACGATGAAGAGCTGGCGACCGTCTCGGCGGCGCTGGACGCGCTGGAGAAGGTGGCGCGCGAGGCGGCGAGCGCGGCGGTGGCGGAGGCCGCGGTGTAGCGGGGATGCCCGACGTGGCGTCACGGCGGGTTCACACGATCCGGTGACAGGCCACTGAACTGCGCAAACAGCCTGGTGCGTGTGGGTGGACGGCGATAGACTCGCACACATGTTCGATAGTCGCGTGAGCGCAGAGCGACCCGGTTCGGGCCCTTCCGTGCTCGCGCGTGCCGGTGGGTCCGAGCGCGGCGCCGGCCTGCCGGAGCGAGCCGTGCGCCGGTCCGGGGCGAGTGCTGTACCCCGGTCGGCGGGTGGGCGAACGCCTGCGCCGGACGACGCGGCGTTCGCGGGCGATGCCCGGCCGGTGGACGCCGCGTTGGTGCGTGAGTGGGTCGCGACGCTGAGCGACGGGCCGGCCGACCTGGACGACGCCGCTCGCGTCGACGTGATCCGCGCGCTGGAGGACCTGAAGGCCGCCGCGTCTGCGGTGCAGGCGCGGGTGAGCGTGGCCTTCGACGTCTCCCAGCGCGCTGCGCAGCGGGACGCCGGTGTGCCGGGCGACCTGGTGGGCCGGGGGATCGGGGCTCACGTGGCGTTGGCGCGCCGGGAGTCCCCGCACGCCGGTGGCCGGATTCTGGGCTTCGCGCGGGCGCTCGTCGAGGAGATGCCGCACACGTTGGCGGCGTTGTCGTCCGGCGTGCTGTCGGAGTGGCGGGCCACGCTGCTGGTGCGGGAGTCCGCGTGCCTGTCCCGGGAGGACCGGGGCGAGTTCGACCGGCTGCTGGCCGCCGACCCGCGTGCTCTGGTGGGGGTGGGTACCCGTGCGCTGGTCACCAGGGCTCGGACGTTGTCGCAGCGGCTGGACGTGGCGGCGGTGGTGGCGCGGGCTCGTCGGGCCGCCTCCGAGCGGTGCGTGACGTTGCGTCCGGCGCCGGACACCATGACGTACCTGACGGCACTGCTGCCGGTGGCCCAGGGCGTCGGTGTCTACGCCGCGCTGACCCGTGCTGCTGACGCCGCCCGTGCTGCCGGCGACCCGCGGGGTCGCGGCCAGGTCATGGCCGACGAGCTGGTCCGCCGCATCGCGACGGACGACCGGCCCGTCATGCGGTTGCAGGTGCAGCTGGTGATGACGGACCGCACCCTGCTGGCCGGTGACGACGAGCCCGCGTTCATCCCGGGCTATGGCACGGTGCCGGGCCCGTGGGCCCGCGACCTGGTCGCGGACGCCCTGACCGGTGACGGGGACCACGGCGGTATCACCGCGGGTCGCGGGGCTGACGGTCGCGACCCGCACGGTCGGGCGCTGGTGTGGGTGCGCCGGCTGTTCACCGCGCCGGCGAGTGGACAGCTCGTCGCGATGGACTCCCGTGCCCGGCTGGCGCCGGCGGCTCTGGCCGAGCTGATCCGCGCCCGGGACGGCGGCGCGTGCCGCACCCCGTACTGCGATGCGCCGATCCGGCACATCGACCACGTGCGCTCGTCGGCCGAGGGCGGGGCGACGAGCGCGGCGAACCTGCAGGGGTTGTGCGAGGGCTGCAACTACGCCAAGCAGGCTCCCGGCTGGCATCAGTCGGTCGCGCCACCCGTCGCAGCGAGCCACCCGCCGTCCCTCGACGCCGGCGGCGGTGTCGTCGCGCCGGACGTGCAGATCACGACGCCCACCGGTCACCGGTACATCTCGCGCGCCCCTGCGCTGCCGGGAGCCGGTCCGCCGCGCCAGGACGACGTGCAGGTCGATGCCGGTCCGCCGTCGGCTCACGTCCCCATCGAGGTGGAGCACGCTCGCGCTCCCGGCACCGGGGAAGCGTCCGCGGCTGCCTGATCCGGTGTGCGCGGCGGCCGTCGTCGCTCGCTCCGTCGTGCTCCTTCCCCTGAACCTGGCGGCGTGGCGCGGTGCGGCGTGGCGCGGTGCGGCGTGGCGTGTGGCGACGCGTGGACTCAGGCTCGCCACGTCGCGACGCCCCGGATCGCGACGAGTGACCCGGCCGTCACCGCCGCCAGGACCAGCGTCGCGGCGCCGAGGCCGGCGGCGAGGGAGACGTGCAGCACCAGCAGGGCGCCGGCCACCGCACCGACG
>CAZFTZ010000018.1:0-3381 GCA_964521875.1 uncultured Cellulomonas sp.
TACCAGGCGTGGACGTACTGGGTGTTCCGCAAGCGCATCGGCGTGCAGCACATCCCCGAGCAGACGCCGGTGACGTTCGCGCTCGAGAACGCCAACCCGTCCAGGTGACCCCGCTACGGTCGGCGGCGTGAAGCCGCTCGACCCGCGCCTGCTGCGGTACGCCCGCTCCGCCCGTGGCTACCTGGCACTGACGGTCGCGCTCGGCATCCTCACCGCGGCGCTCGTCGTCGCGCAGGCGCTGCTGCTGGCGCACGCCTTGGGCAAGGCCGCGCACGACGAGGCCACGCCGGCGAGTCTCGGCCCGACGATCGGGTGGCTGGCGGCGGTCGTCGTCGCCCGCGCCGGCGTCGTGGCGGTGCAGGAGCGGTTCGCGCACCGGGCAGCCACCCGGGCCGTCGGCGAGCTGCGCGCCGGCGTCGTCGGCCACGCCGTCGCCCTGGGGCCGCGCTGGCTGGCGACCGGGCGCGGCCCGGAGGTGGTCACGCTGGCGACGCGCGGCCTGGACGCGCTGGAGCCGTACTTCGTCCGCTACCTGCCGCAGCTGGTGCTCTCCGCGACGGTGACGCCGGCGACGATCCTCGTCGTGCTCGGGCTGGACTGGGCTTCGGCCGCGATCGTCGTCGGGACGCTGCCGTTGGTGCCGGTGTTCATGGTGCTCATCGGCCGGATGACGGAGGGCACGTCGCAGCGCGGGCTGACCGCGATGGCGCGGCTCGGCTCGCAGGTGCTCGACCTGCTGGCCGGGCTGGCGACGCTGCGCGCGTTCGGCCGCGAGGCCGGGCCGACGGCGCGGGTGCGGGCGCTCGGCGACGCGCACCGGCGGGCGACGATGGGCACGCTGCGGGTCGCGTTCCTGTCCGGCATGGTGCTCGAGCTGCTGACCACCCTGTCGGTGGCACTGGTCGCGGTGTCGATCGGGCTGCGGCTGGTGACGGGCGGGCTGTCGCTGGAGACGGGGCTGGCAGTGCTGGTGCTGGCGCCGGAGGTGTACTGGCCGCTGCGGCAGGTGGGTGCGCAGTTCCACGCGTCGACCGACGGGGTGGCGGCGGCGGAGGCGGCGTTCGCCGTGATCGAGGCGCCGTCGGCGCCGGCGGGGACGGTGGCCTGCCCGCCGCTGCGCGGCGCGACGCTCCGGCTGGCCGGAGTGAGCGTGCGCTCGTCAGGCGGGTTGACGCCGTCCAGGCTGTCGCTGGAGGTGCCGCCCGGGCGGGTGACCGCGCTCGTCGGGCCGTCCGGTGCCGGGAAGACCACGACCGTCGAGGTGCTGCTCGGCCTGCTGCGGCCCGACGAGGGGACGGCCGAGCTCGTCGTGCCCGGTACTCCCCCGGTGCCGCTGGCAGACCTCGACCCGGCGACGTACTGGCCGCAGGTGGCGTGGCTGCCGCAGCGGCCGGTGCTGGAACCGGGGTCGGTGCGCGCGCTGGTCGGCGGTTCGTCCGACGAGGCCCGTGCGGCCGCCGCCGCGCGGACCGGGCTCGACACGGTGCTGGCCGGGCTGCCGGCCGGGTGGGACACCGTGCTCGGCGGCGGCGGGACGGGGCTGTCCGTGGGCCAGCGGCAGCGGGTGGCGCTGACACGTGCGCTGCTGTCGTCGGCGCCGCTCGTCGTGCTCGACGCGCCGACCGCCCACCTCGACGCGGCCGGCGAGCGCGTGGTGCTCGACACCGTCGAGGCGATGCGCGCCGCCGGGCGCACCGTGCTGCTCGTCGCCCACCGCCCGAGCCTGGTCGCCACCGCCGACGCCGTCGTCCCCATCCCCCCCGCCCACCCCGTCGCCCCACCCACCCCTGGCGACCCCGTCGCCCCGGTCCCCCCCAAGGCCCTCCGATGACCGCCACCCGCCCATCCGGCGGCGAGATCGGTGGTTCCGTGCCAGTTCGGCACACCGATGCACCGACGTGGAGCGAAAGCACCGAAGTGGAGGGGGCGGCAGCGGGCGAGCCGGCGCCGCCGCGAGGGACGCTGCGGCGGGCGGTGCGGCTGCTGGGCCTGGACGTCCGGCGGGTGGTGCTCGCGGTGCTCACCGGGACGCTGGCGCTGGGGTGTGCCGTCGCGCTGGCGGCGGTGTCCGCGTGGCTGATCACCCGGGCCTCGCAGATGCCGCCGGTGCTGCAGCTCTCGGTGGCGACGGTCGCGGTGAGGGCGTTCGGCATCGGGCGCGGGGTGCTGCGCTACCTCGACCGGCTGGTCTCGCACGACGTCGCGCTGCGCGGCATGACGAACCTGCGCACCACCCTCTACGAGCGGCTTGCCGCCGGTCGGCCGGAGGCGACGCTCCGGCTCAGGCGCGGCGACCTGCTGGCACGCGTCGGTGCGGACGTCGACGCGGTCGGGGACGTCGTGGTGCGCGGCATGTTGCCCGCCGCGGTGGCGCTGCTGCTCGGGATCGGCACCGTCACCGCGATGGCGTTCTTCTGGCCGCCGGCCGCGGCAGCGCTGGCCGCGTGCCTGCTGCTCGCCGGTGTGGTGGCCCCGTGGCTGGCAGCACGCGGCGCACGCACCTCCGAGCGGCGCGCGACCGCGGCACGGGCGGACGCCTCGGCCGCGGCACTGTCCGCGCTCGACGACGCCGGACCGCTGCTCGTCGGCGGCGGTCTGGACCGCCGGATCGCCGAGCTGCGGGACGCCGACCGGAGGCTCGCCCGCGCCGTCGACTCCGGGGCCACCACCAGCGCGATCGCCGCCGGGCTCGGCGTCCTCGCCACCGGGCTCGCCGCCACGGCCGCGCTCGTCACCGGCATCCCCGCGGTGTCGTCGGGCGCCCTGGCGCCGGTGGAGCTCGCAGTGATCGTGCTGACGCCGCTGCCGGCGTTCGAGGCGACCGGGATGCTGCCGGCCGCGGCGGTGGCGGTGCAGAAGTCGCGCGCCGCCGCCGCGCGCATCCTCGCGCTGCTCGACGAAGCAGACCCGGCCGGTGCGTCTCCGGTCACCGCCTCCTCCCGACCCGCCACGTCGGCGCGGGCAGCCGGCCCGGCGCGGGGCTCCTTCGACGCGACCCGCTCCACCCTCGTCGCGAACGAACCAGCGCCGGCCCCGGCAACCACCTCCCCGGTCGGGACGTCACCCGCTCCCGCGGCGTCCGGCCGAGAGGCCATCCCCTCCGGATCCGGGGACGGTGCGCGAGAGCCGGCGGCGGGATCCTCTCGGCTCGTCGCCCAGGGGGTCGCCGCGGGCTGGCCGGGAGCCGCGGCGCCGGCGGTGAGCGGCGTGGACCTGGTCGTCGAACCGGGGCGGAGCGTCGCGGTCGTCGGGCCGTCCGGAGCGGGCAAGACGACGCTGCTGCTCACCCTCGCCGGCCTGCTGCCGCCGGCCGCCGGCAGCGTGCGCCTCGACGGCGCGGACCCCGCGTCGCTCGCCCCGGCCGCGCGCGCGGCCCGCGTC
>CAZFTZ010000019.1:0-2820 GCA_964521875.1 uncultured Cellulomonas sp.
AGCACGAACAGCAGGATCTTGAACGGCAGCGACACCATCACCGGCGGCAGCATCATCATGCCCATCGCCATCAGGCTCGACGAGACGACGACGTCGATCACCAGGAACGGCACGAAGATGACGAACCCCATGATGAAGGCCGAGCGCAGCTCGCTCAGCACGAACGCCGGCACCAGCGTGGTGAAGGGCGTGTCCTGCGGCGTGGCCGGGTTCTCCTTGCCCCCGGCGCGCGTCACGAGCGCGATGTCCTGCTCCCGGGTGTGGTCGAGCATGAAGCTCTCCAGCGGCACCTTGCCCGCCTCGACCGCCTGGCTGAACGTCACCTGCCCGGAGAGGTAGGGCTGCACCGCGTCGTCCTTGACGTCGCCGATCACCGGCGCCATCACGAACAGCGAGAGGAACAGGGCCAGCCCCGCGAGGGCCTGGTTGGGCGGCACGGACTGCAGCCCCAGCGCGTTCCGGGTCAGCGAGAGGACGACGAAGATCTTGGTGAAGCTCGTCGTCATGATGAGCAGCGCGGGCGCCACCGAGAGCACCGTGACGGCGAGCAGCACCACGACCGACTGGCTCGGCGTGCCGTTGACGCCGTTGATGCTCACCGTGACGTCGCCGGGCGACGGGTCGGCCGGCGGGGTCGGGGCCTCAGGGGTCGCCGGGGCGGTCGGGGCGGCGACGACCGACGCGTGGTCGCTCGTCGGGCCGGCCGGGACGGCGGCCGGGACTGCGGCCGCGACGGTGGCAGGCAGGCTCGGCGGTGTGACGGCCGAGGCAGTTCCCGCGCCCAGCAGCACTCCGGCTGCGGCAACGACGAGCGCGAGCAGTGTCAGGCGGACGATCCGTCGTCCTCCGGTACCCGTGGCGGCGGGTGCCGTGGTCACCGTCGATTCACCTCCGGACCGTCCGGTCCTGCCAGGCGCGCAGCGTCGCCTGCCAGGTCTGCGGGGAGAGCACCGAGCCGGCGAGCAGGCCGGGGCGCCGGTTGCCCGGCAGTCCGGTCACCGGCGCGAGGGCCCCTGCGGGCGCCGCGGGAACGGTGGCCGACGAGGGCGCCGGCTTCGTCCGCCTGGCCGCGGGCTCGTCGGGCGGCTGCGGGATCTTGGGGAGCTCGGGCACCGGGCGCTGCTCGGTGATCAGCTGCACGCCGGCGTCGGCGAAGCCCACGAGCAGCCGCCGGTCGCCGGCGGCGACCACCGCGACCCCGGAGTGCCGCGACAGCGACTGGCGGTCGAGCACCCGCAGCTCGGCCTCGCGGGAGGTGTCGCGCCCGCGCGGGCCCAGCCTGCGGGCGAGGTACCAGACGAGCGCGACGACGACCGCGAGCGAGACCACCACCCGCAGCGCCGTGAGCAGCCCGTCCATCACTCGGCGTCCTGCCCCGAGACGATCTGCGTGATGCGGACGCCGTAGTCCTCGTCGACCACGACGACCTCGCCGCGGGCGATCAGCCGGCCGTTGACGAGGATGTCCGCCGGGGCGCTCGCGGCGCGGTCCAGCTCGAGCACCGCGCCGGGGGCGAGGTCGAGCACCTCGCGCAGCGGCAGCCGGGTGCGGCCCAGCTCGACGGTCAGGCTCATCTCGACGTCGTAGAGGATGCGCATGCTGGTGCGCTGCGTCGGCAGCACCGGGCCGGCCGCCCGGGTCGTCGCCGGCGGCACCGGGACGTGGGTCTCGGTGACGCGCACCCCGAACCAGGCGACGGTCTCGCCCTCGACGCCCTGCAGCGCGTACACCACCGTCCCGGCGGCGGCGAACGCCGCCTCCGCGGACTCCGTGTGGACCGCCTCGAGCACGCCGGACCCCAGCTCGCCGGCCGCGGCCTCGAGCGCCGGGCGCAGCGCGTCGGCGACGGCGACCGGGGTGTCCGCCGCGACGCCCGCCGCGGTCAGCTCGGCGACGACGCCCTCGGCGACGAGCGCGAACGTCGCACCCGGAGTGCCGACGAAGGAGGCCACCACGGCGAGCGCCTCCGGCGCCGGGCGCTCGTCGTCCGCGGCGCGGACGGCGCCCAGCGGCACCGCCGACGGCACCCGGGCGGCGACCGCCCCGGCGACCGCCTGGGTGTCCACCGTGAGCGACAGGGCGGAGTGGGTCATGACGTGGCCTCCTCGACGGCGACGACCTGGCACACCAGCCGCGAGCCGTGGCTGGCCGCGGCGGCGTGGGCGAGCTGGACCCCGTCGACGACCACGTCGAGGGGCTGCGATGCGGGATGGACCAGCGGCAGCACGTCGCCGACGGTCAGCTGCACCACCTGGCGGGGGCGCACGGACAGCGGGGCGAAGCGCACCGTGACGTCGACCGGGACCTCGGCGACGGCGGTCTCCAGGCGCGCGCGGGACTCGGCCAGCGCCCGGCGCTCCTCCTCGCCGAGGGTGGCGGCACCCTGGGCGTCGCGCATCGCCTGGAACACGGTCTCGGCCGGCAGCATGAGGGTCGCGGTGTCGGCGCGCTCGCCGGCGCGCAGCGTGAAGGACACCACGATCACCGCGTCGCCCGCGCCCGCGGCCTGGATGAACTGCGGGCTGTACTGGACCGACTTGACCGTCAGCGTGGTCGACATCAGCGGGGAGAACGCGTAGTGCATGTCGTCCAGCGCGAGCTGGAGCAGGTCCTTGACCACCGTGAACTCGATGTCGGTGAGCTCGCGGCCCTCGCGGTCGTCGCCGCGGCCGGTGCCGCCGAACAGGTAGTCGACCCAGACCAGCATGGTGCTGACCGGCATCTGGACCAGCGCCGTCTGCCGGCTCGGCTCCATCAGGCACAGCACCACGCCGGTGGGCTGCGGCAGCGAGGCGATGAACTCCTCGTACGGCATGAGGG
>CAZFTZ010000020.1:0-3730 GCA_964521875.1 uncultured Cellulomonas sp.
TCTGGAGCCATTATGACTCCAAAATGGAGTTGACCATGGGCGTGAACCTCTCGATCAAGGACGTGCCGGAGGAACAGGTTGAAATCCTGCGCCGACGCGCGAAGAGCAACCACCGTTCGCTGCAGGGGGAACTGAGGGCGATTTTGGACATCGTAACAAGTGCACCGCTGGATATGCCTTTGTCCGAAATCTTCGCCTCGGAGAAAACTCGCGAACAACGCTGACGTCGCTAAGCTGTCTTGCGCAACGCAAAGGTCTTGCCGCCATCGGCGGAGTTCACGAAGCCCATGCGAGTTAGGGCGGTCAACACGGCACCGACTTTCTTCGAAACCTTCCGGCCTTGTTTGAAGGTGATGGCTATTGCATCGGCCCCCACCGGTCTTCCGGCGGAAACGAGCGCAGCCATAACGGCGGCGGTCTGAGCAATTTCGTCTGTAGGGAAATTCTGCTTCTTCTCTGGCGTGGCCACACCTTCGCGCATCTCGCCCCCGACAAGATCGAGTTCCTTCTTTTCCTTTGCAGAACCGAAGCGCGGGATTTGATAGTCGGGACGCAGCCAGCGCACCTGCCCCTTGGCCTCCTCCGCCGCGCGCTCTTTGTTCAGCGCCACAAGACGCGCCAGCAAATCTTCATCGCTGAGATCGGCGGGCCAGCCATAGGCGGCGGCGACTTCCACATCCAGCCGCTCATGCAGTTCTTTCAGGATGAGAACCTGACCGTCATCGAATATCTGCCGGTCACCGGCGTCGAGCGCGTCCGGCTTTGTGCCTTTGCGAAGTTCTTCAAGGACATTGTAGAGGCCCGTCAGCGTCAGCTTCGGATGTTCCTCCAGCACCCGCTTGCGATGCGCATCGAGTTCTTCGGCGATGGCGCGGATGCGCTGCTTCTGCAGGTCGTTCGCGGCGGGGAATGGGAAGGGGTCAAAGCAATGTGACTTCGTGTAACGAGGTCGATCTTCCAAGGTGCCGCCGCTATGCTGCGTCCACACCACGTGAATGCGTGACGACAAAACGCCTAGCGCGAACGCATCGTCCGAGGCGATGGCGACGAGCATGTTATCCGGGAGGATCGCACCTTCCAGAAATTGGAAAGTACGGTGCTTCGTCGTTTCCACTGTCGCAATATACCGCGGCAATTTGGCCAATGCTGGCCGAAGCTCCTGTCTGGGCTTCCCAAATATCCACCACGCAGAAGCGTACGCCTCCGCATCCTTCGTTCTCGATTTTTCGAGCTGCGCTTCCCGCGCGACTTTTACCGTCGTTTGCAAATGTTGATAGACTTCAGGATATGCCTTGCGAACATCGTCAATGTCCATTCCGAACAGATCGATAATAAGCGCGTCGCGGCTGTGCGCCGTCAGGTCACGCCCGTTGCGATACTCGCGAATGTGCCGCTCAAGACCTTTGCGCTTTCCCAAACCAAGAAGCTCGGCTTCGCTGCGCTTCAAGATAAAACCATCTCCGTGAAGCTTCACGCCGGGTGAACACACACCTTCGTTGGCTAGAAGAGCTTTTGCAGAAGTGACATCAACACCCACCGTGAGATCGGCATTGATGAATCCGGTTTCATCCCGAAACTCGACAAGCGGCGTGTCGGTATCCAGTTTTTCTTCCTTCACGACTTCACGCAGCACGCCTTCATGCTTGCCCGCGCTCGCCACCGTCATGGCGATGCGTACCGCCGCTGCGTCCGGTGACGCCTTCGTCCATGGATGATCGGCAATCGCCATGACGATCGAGACCGGCTTTTTTGCTGACAAATAGCGTTCGATCACACGGCGCTGAAACACCTGCGAGATCGAATTGGTCGTCACAAGCCCGAAGAAGCGCAGCGGCGCGTCTTTGCGTGTCAGCAGTTGCGCGGCGCGGTCCCACCAATACATTACGAAGTCGGCGGACTCGTTCATGTCCTTGTGCGCAGCCCATAGCGCTTCGGCATAGGCATCGCCGAATGCGGCGCGAATGTCCTTGCCGCCCTTGAACGGCGGATTGCCGACGATGAACTCCGCTTGCGGCCATTCCGGCACGCGCGGTTTGGGATAGGTCTCCTTGCCGTCCTCGATCTTCGGCACGGGATAACCATCCCATGTCAACACGGCGTCTTTCACCTGAATATTATGGAACGCCTGTAAGATCGGTTCCTGCGGCAGGCCGCCCTTGGTGCGGATGTGCCATTGCAGATGGCCGATCCACAGCACCAGCTCCGCGATCGCGGCTGCGCGGGCATTCACTTCCAATCCCAGGAACTGATGTGGATCGACGGTGTGAGATTGCAGGCCCCGCAACGCTTCCTGGCCGCCCAGATCGGTGAGCGCTTCCAGCACCTCGCCTTCCAGACGTTTCATCAATTCCAGCGAGACATAGAGAAAATTGCCGGTGCCGCAGGCCGGATCGAGGATGCGCGTGTTGCACAGCTTTTCGTGAAACGCCGCCACCGTGGCGATGGCGTCCTTCTCGCGCTTGTCCGATTTCTGAAGCTCCGCCGTGGAGAGCACATTCTGCCATTCGGCCCGTAAGGGTTCGATGATCGTCGCCACCACCAGCCGCTCGACATAGGAACGCGGCGTGTAATGCGCGCCGAGCTTCTTGCGCTCCACGGGGTCCAGCGCCTGCTCCAGCAGCGCGCCGAAGATGGACGGATCGACGTCGCGCCAATCGCAGGCGGCGGCGGCGCGCAATTCGCCGATTTCTTCCTTGCCCAATTCCAATACCGCGCGCGATTTGAAGAACTCGCCATTGAAGTGCTTCACATCGGTTTCGAGCGCATAGGCGAAACCGCCTTTGTCCATCGCCTCCCAAAGCTGGGTGACCATGGGCTGAAACTTGGATGGGTCTTTTTCGCATTTGATCAGCAGCTTTTCGAACGAGGCTTTCGGCAGAAGTTCCACGTCTTCCGCGAACATCGTGAAGAGGCAGCGCATTAGGAACATCGCCACATCTTCGGTGCTGTATTTCTTCGTCTTCTCCAGTGCCTTGGACACCGCCGCGAGACGCTCCGCGATCTGCCGCGTAACGCGGGCGCTCTCGCGCGCCGGATCGAGCGACATGGGATCGGTCCAGATCTTGATCAGACGCGCGCGCACTTTGGGATCGCGCAGATCCTCCAGAAAGATGCGGAACGAGGTGCGGTCGGGGAACTGGCCGTAGTTTTTTCCCTGACCCGAAAAGTCGGCATAGACCTCGATGACGTGACCAACATCGCAGACGAGGATGAAGGGCGGCCAGCCATGCGCCGTCGGCAACGCGCGGGCATAGTTCTGCGCCTGCGTGCGCGCATTCATCATCAGCACGTCCCAGCCCTTGCCCGCGCCACGGCGGCCCCGGTCTTTGGCGGTGTCGGCGCCGAACATGTCGGATTGGCCGGCGACCTCTTTCTTGCCGCCCTTCTGGCGCGACTGCTTTGCTTCCAGCACGAAGCAGCCGCGCTTGTAGAGGTCGATGCGGCCCTTGGAGATGCTGCCGTCCGCGTTCGGAATATCGACCGAGCGTTCGAAGACATAGTCGTTCTCTTCGGTGGTGGCGGATGCGGGCTCCGGCTCGGCCACGCCCAGCACGTCGCAAAGCTGGCTCAGAAACAGCGCGTAATTGGCGCGTTCCTGCCCGCCTTCGCGGTCCTGCCATTTGGCAATAAAGCGCTCAAGACGCGCTTCATCTGTGTTGTTGTCAGAAGCACTCGCCCCCATATTTTACACAATAGAATGGCGGGCTTGCAGTGCCAATACTTGCATAGG
>CAZFTZ010000021.1:0-7270 GCA_964521875.1 uncultured Cellulomonas sp.
ACCAGCACGCACTCGCCGGCGGTGACCGCGTCCGGCGGCCCGACGAGCGCGTCGCCCGGCGCGGGCAACGCGGCGGCGATGTCCCACATGTGCCCCGACAGGTCCTCGCACAGCTCGTCCAGGTCGGCGTACCGGTCGCCGGCGACCTCGTGCGGCTCGTCGTCCCCCGTCACGACACTGGCGCCGCCGCCGTTCCCGGCCTGGAGCCACAGCGCAAGGAGTACCGATCGCGGCAGCTCGAGCGTAGCGGACATGTCACCACGGTAAGTGCGACCGGCGTCAGCATCCGACGAGGGCACGCGATCTCGGCGGGCCCTAGCCCACCGCGTGCACCGGCGCCGGCAGCGTCGCCCCCGACATGTCCCTGCGCTGGTCCACGTCCGGCAGCGGCACAGCCTGCCCACCGGCCCCCACCCCCCTCGCCGGCGCCGGCCCCACCCAGGCGAGGATCAGCGCATCCTCACCCTTGAGGAACCGGTGCGCGCGCACGCCGCCGGTCGCCCGGCCCTTGCCGGGGTAGGCCGCCAGCGGTGTCACCTTCGCGGTCCCGGCCTGGGTCCCGGGTAGGGCGGACGACGACCCGGCGACGGTCACCACGAGCGCATCCGACGAGCCCGCGGGCACCACCGAGAACGCGACCACGGACGCACCGTCGGCCAGCTTGATGCCCGCCATGCCGCCGGCGGGGCGGCCCTGCGGTCGCACCGACGACGCGGGGAAGTGCAGCAGCGACGCGTCGGACGCGACGAGCACCAGCTCGTCCTCGTCGGCCGCGGCGGCGGCGCCCACCACCTCGTCACCGTCCTTGAGCGTGACGACCTCCCACGTGTCGCGGTTGCCCGGCGCGTCGCCGGGGGCAACCCGCTTGACGGTGCCCTGCGCCGTCCCCAGCGCCAGCGGCGGCGCGTCCGGCGCGAGCGAGGCCAGCGCGATCGCCTTCTCGCCCTTCTCCAGCTGCACCACCTCGCCCACCGGCACCCCGCCGGACAGCGACGGGGCGCCGTCGGTGGGCGGCAGCGCGGGCAGGTCGAGCACGGACAGCCGCACCACACGCCCGCGCGAGGTGACGACGCCGATGTCGGCACGGGCGGTCGTGGCGACCGCACCGGACAGCGCGTCGTGGCGGTGGCGTGCGCCGTCACGCACCACGGGCTCGTCGGACCCGGTCCGGGCGAGCAGGCCGGTGGCGGACAGCAGCACCCGGCACGGGTCGTCGGCGATCTCCAGGGGCTGCACCGCCTTGCGGGCCGACGACGGCCCGGCCGACGCCGCGGCGCCCACCGCCGTGCCACCGGCCGACTCCAGCAGGATCGTCCGGCGCGGCGTGCCGTACGCGGCCGCGACCTCTGCCATCTCGTCGGACACCGTGGTGCGCAGCAGGTGGTCGTCGGCCAGCAGCGCCTCGAGCCGGGCGATGTCGGCGAGCAGCTCGTCCTTCTCGCGCTCCAGCTCGATCTTCGAGAACCGCGTCAGACGGCGCAGCCGCAGCTCGAGGATGTACTCCGCCTGCACCTCGGACAGGTCGAACACCTGCATCAGGCGGGCGCGCGCGGCCTCGGCGTCGTCCGACGAGCGGATCACCTGGATCACCTCGTCGATGTCGAGGATCGCGACGAGCAGCCCCTCGACCAGGTGCAGTCGTTCCCGTCGCCGCGCCAGCCGGTAGGCCGAACGCCGTCGCACCACCGTCAGCCGGTGCTCCACCCACACCTCGAGCAGCTCGCGCAGCCCGAGCGTGCGCGGCTGGCCGTCGACCAGTGCGACGTTGTTGATCGCGAACGAGTCCTCCAGCGGCGTCGTCCGGTACAGCTGCTCCAGCACGGCCTCGGGCTCGAAGCCCGCCTTGATCTCCACGACGATCCGCAGCCCGTGCGTGCCGTCCGTCAGGTCGACGGCGTCGGAGATGCCGGAGATCTTCTTCGCCTTGACGCCCTCGGAGATCTTCTCGATCACCTTCTCGGGCCCGACGCCGAACGGCAGCTCGGTGACGACGATGCCCCTGCGCTTGGCGGTGACGTTCTCGATCCGCGCGGTGGCGCGGGCGCGGAACTGGCCACGACCGGTGCGGTACGCGTCCCGCACCCCCTCCAGCCCGACGATCTTGCCGCCGCCCGGCAGGTCCGGCCCGGGGACGAACCGCATCAGGTCGTCCAGCGTCGCGTCGGGGTGCATGACGAGGTGGCGCGCGGCGGCGACCACCTCGACGAGGTTGTGCGGCGCCATGTTGGTCGCCATGCCGACCGCGATCCCGGCCGCGCCGTTGACCAGCAGGTTCGGGATGGCGGCGGGCAGCACCGACGGCTGCAGCAGCTTGTTGTCGTAGTTCGGCACCAGGTCGACGACGTCCTCGTCGACCCCCTGCGTCATCGCCAGCGCCGCGGGCGCCAGCCGCACCTCGGTGTACCGCGGCGCGGCCGGGCCGGCGTCGAGCGAGCCGAAGTTGCCGTGGCCGTCGACCAGCGGCAGCCGCAGCGAGAACGGCTGCGCGAGGCGCACCATCGCGTCGTAGATCGCGGTGTCGCCGTGCGGGTGCAGCTTGCCCATCACGTCACCGACGACGCGCGCGCTCTTGACGTACGGCCGGTCCGGGCGCAGCCCCATCTCGCCCATCTGGAACAGGATCCGGCGTTGCACCGGCTTGAGCCCGTCGCGGGCGTCCGGCAGCGCGCGGGCGTAGATCACCGAGTACGCGTACTCGAGGTACGAGCCCTCCATCTCCGACGTGACGTCGATGTCGACGATCTTCTCGACGAGGTCGTCGGGCGGGAGGTTCGCGGGGGGACGCCGTGCCATGGGGCGCATTCTCTCCCGCACCGGTGACGAGACCTCCGCGCGGCGCGCCACATCCGCCACGTCCGCGGTCAGTGAGGCCGGGGCGCCTCGGACGCAGTGTGCGGGGAGGGGCGGCTCTAGCCTTGTGGCATGGCCGAGCCGACAGGTGGCAGCGCCGCCGCCGTCGCCGACTACCCGTCGGCGTGGGAGGCGGACGTCGTGCTGCACGACGGTACGACCACCCGGATCCGGCCCATCCGGCTGTCCGACGCCGACGCCCTCCAGGCGTTCCACATGGCGCAGTCGGAGCGCTCCACCTACTTCCGGTTCTTCCATCCGCTGGACCGGCTGCCGCCACGCGAGCTGGAGCGGCTGGTCGGCGTGGACCACCGCGACCGGGTGGCACTGGTCGCCGTCGAGGGTGCCGCGGAGCGGATCATCGGCGTCGCGCGCTACGACCGGATCGACCCGGACACCGCCGAGGTCGCCTTCAACGTCGCCGACGCGCACCAGGGCAAGGGTCTGGGCTCGGTGCTGCTGGAGCACCTGGCCGCGGCGGCGCACGAGCGTGGCGTGCGCCGGTTCGTCGCCGAGGTGCTGCCGTCCAACGGACGGATGCTCGCCGTGTTCCGGGACGCCGGCTACGAGGTGCGCCAGCGGGCCGAGGAGGGCGTCGTCGCCGTCTCGTTCGACATCGACCCGACGGACCGCTCGGTCCAGGTGATGGCCGACCGCGAGCACACCGCGGAGGCCCGCTCGATGCGGGCCTTGTTCGAGGCGCACAGCGTGCTCGTCGTCGGTCCGGGTCCTGGCGGACGTCCGCTGCACACCGCCATGGCGGAGCGGGTGTGCCGCTCGCTGGGCGCCGAGGCGGTCGCCGGGCGGCTCGCCGTGCACTGCGTCGGCGTCCCTGGCGACCCCGCGCCGGGCGTGGTGCCGTGGCACGCGCTCGACGACGTGCCCTGCCCGGTGGACGTCGCCGTGCTCGCGACCGCCGCCGACGAGGTCGTCGCCGTCGTCGGCCTGCTCGGGCGGCTCGGTGTGCGCACCGCGGTGGTGCTCTCCGGTGGCTTCGCCGAGGAGGGACCGGAGGGCCTGGACCGGCAACGGCGGCTGCTGCGCACGGCGCACGGCGCCGGGATGCGCCTCGTCGGGCCTTCGTCGTACGGCGTGGTCGCGACCGGGCCGGAACGCGTGCTCGACCTCTCGCTCGTCGGGCACGCGCCGGAACCGGGGCCGGTGGGCCTGTTCTGCCAGTCGGCGCCGTTCTCGGTGACGCTGCTCGCGGCCCTGCAGCGGCGCGGGCTCGGCCTGTCGCAGTTCCTGTCGGCCGGTCACCGCGCGGACGTCTCCGGCAACGACATGATGCAGTTCTGGGCCGACGACGAGCGGACGACCGCCGTCGGGCTGCACCTGGAGTCGATCGGCAATCCGCGCAAGTTCTCCCGCGTCGCCCGGCGGCTCGCCGCGCGCAAGCCCGTGGTGGTGGTGACGGCGGGCGGCACCGGCACCGTGGTGCCCCCCGGTCACGCCGTGCGCGCGACGCAGGCGCCGGGCAGGGCGTTCGGCGAGATGCTGCGCCAGTCCGGCGTGGTGCGCGTCGAGAACACCCACCAGATGGTCGACGTGCTGCAGCTGGTGACCAGCCAGCCGCTGCCGGCAGGTGGGCGTACCGGGATCCTGGCGTCCTCCCAGTCGGTGGCGACCCTGGTCGCGACGCTCGCGCGCTCGCACGGCCTGGTGGCCGGCGAGCGCGTCGAGATCGTCGCCGAGGACGCGCCCCCGGGGCGGCTCCACCAGGCGGTCGCCGCGCTGTACGACGACCCCACGGTCGACGCGGTCGTCGTCGTGCGCACCCCGGTGCTCGGCGGCTCGGACCGCCCGATGACCCAGGAGGTCGCCCGAGCCGCGGCCCGCACCGGCAGGCCGACCGTCGCCGTCATGACCGGTCTGCACGGCCTGACACCGGAGCTCACCGCGCCGGACGACGAGGGCGCCGCCCGCACCGTCCCGGCCTACGCCACGCCCGCGGACGCCGTGCTGGCGCTGGGGCTCGCCGTCGGCTACGCGCTGTGGCGCTCGTCGGACCGCGGCCGCCCGCTGCACCCCGACGGGGTGGACCTGCGGGCCGCGCGCCGCCTGGCCGAGCAGTGGCTCGCCGGCGGCCGGCCGGTCGCGCTCGACGCCGAGCGCACCGCCGCCCTGCTGGCGACGGTCGGCGTCCACGTGCTGCCCGCGGCGGGGGTTCACGACGCCGACGGAGCGGTCGCCGCCGCGCGCCGGCTGGGCTTCCCGGTGGCACTGAAGACCACCGCGCCCGCGCTCCGCCACCGCGCCGACCTCGGCGGGGTTCGGCTCGACGTCGGCGACGAGGCCGAGCTGCGGGCGGCCGTCGCACAGGTGCTCGCCACCGCGGCGGCGCACCCGCCGCTGCCCGGCCAGGCACCGCTCGAGGTCCAGGCGATGGCTCCGCGCGGCGTGGCCTGCGTCGTCCGGTCCAGCGAGGACCCGCTGTTCGGGCCGGTGGTGGCCTTCGGGCTCGGCGGGGACGCCACCGACCTGCTCGACGACGTCGCCTACGGCATCCCGCCGCTGACGGACACCGACGTCGCCGCGCTGGTCCGCGAGCCGCGCGCCGCCGCGCGGCTGTTCGGCTACCGCGGGCTGCCCCCGGCCGACCTGGCGGCGCTCGAGGACGTCGTCGGCCGGGTCGCGGTGCTGGCGGACGGACTGCCCGAGCTGCGCTCGCTCGACATCAACCCCGTGCTGGCGGCGCCCGACGGTGCGACGGTGCTGGCGGCACGCGCGACGCTGGCCCGCGCCGACCGGGCCGACGCGACGCGGCGGCTGTCCCGCAGCTAGGGGTGGGAGGATGACCCGGTGCCCCTGATCGCAGAACTGCATCGCGACCTGGACCGCGCCGGCTACTACCCGGAGCTCGTCGCCGACGTCCTCGACGTCGCACTGGCCGACGAGCCCGTGGTCGCCCACCTGGTGCAGCCGGAGACCACCTTCGACGCCACCGAGGTCCGCCGGCACGTCACGGTGCTGGTGCTCACCCCGACGCGCCTGGTGGTGGCCCACGTCGACGACCACCCGGCCGACCGGGAGCACCCGTCCGCGTCCGCGGCGGCCACCACCGAGTCGGTGCCGCTGCGCGAGCTGCGCTCGGTGGCCCTGACCCACGTCGTCGCCGACCCGCAGCGCCACCACGCCGGCGACGGCCCGGTGGAGGTGACGCTGGCGCTCGGCTGGGGTGCGGTGAGCCGGATCGACCTGGAGCCGGCCGGGTGCGGCGACCCGGAGTGCGAGGCCGACCACGGCCTCACCGGCTCCATGACGCCCGACGACGTTCTCGTCCGGGTGTCCGCCGCGGCGGAGGGTGCCGACGCGGTCCGTGCCGCGGTCGCGTTCGCCCGGCGGCTGTCGGCCGCGACCGCCGGGCGATGACCGGCTTCGTCGACGGGCTGGTGCGGCCCGGCGGCCCCGGCCCCTGGGTGGGCCAGGTGCTCCCCGGCATCGCGGGCGTCGTCGGCGCGGACGTGCCGGGGGCCGGCGCGGCGCGCACCGCGCTGGGCCTGCCGACCGCGGACCGCGCCTGCGTCGTGATGATCGACGGACTGGGGCACGCCAACCTCGCCGAGCGCGCCGGGCACGCCCCCTTCCTGCGCGGCCTGCTCGCCGCCTCCGTGCCGCTGACGACGACCTTCCCGTCCACCACCGCGACCGCGATGGGCAGCTTCGGCACCGGGCTGCGCCCGGGCGAGCACGGTCTGCTCGGCTACACCGTGCGCGACCCCGCCACCGGGAGGCTCGGTGTCACCGTCTCCTGGACCGGTCTGCCGGACCCCGCGGTGTGGCAGCCGGCGGCCAGCGTCCCGCAGCAGATGATCGCCGCCGGCGTCAGCGTCACCAGCGTCGGCCCGACGAAGTTCAAGGGCTCCGGGCTGACGCTGGCCGCGCTGCGCGGCCCGGCCTACCGCGGCGCGGACGCGCCCGACGACCGCGTCGCCGCCGTCGCCGACGTGCTGCGCCGCCCCGGCGTCGCCTACCTCTACTGGGGCGAGGCGGACCAGGCCGGTCACCGGTTCGGGTGGGGCTCCTGGCAGTGGGGCGACGCGCTGGCCGGTGTCGACGGCAGCCTGGGCGCGCTGGCCCGGCGGCTGCCGCGCGGCACGGTGATCGCCGTCACCGCCGACCACGGCATGGTGGACCACGACGTGTCGCAGCGCTGGGACGCCGGCACCGACCCGGTGCTGTCCCAGGACGTCGAGCTGACCGCGGGGGAGCCGCGCGCGCTGCACGTCCACCTGCGCCCGGGCGCCGATCCGGAGGTGGCGTGCGCCCGGTGGCGGGCCCGGCTCGGCGACGCGGCCGTCGTCGTGACGCGCACGCAGGCGCTCGCGGACGGATGGTTCGGGCCGACGATGCGCGCCGAGATGGCGCCGGTGGTGGGGGACCTCGTCGTCGCGATGCGCGGCCGGGCGACGGTGGTGGA
>CAZFTZ010000022.1:0-5128 GCA_964521875.1 uncultured Cellulomonas sp.
GCTGGACAGAAAGAAGGCTGCAAAGCAGAAGGAACGGGATCGATGGAATCGCGCGATCGTGACGGTCATCCGTGCAGCGAGAGACGATGCGGACGTCACGCAGCAGGAACTGGCGAATCGCTTGGGCTTCACGCATCGTCAAGTCGTGAACATGGAGCACGGGCGACGCGCCATTCATGCCAGCGACCTCATCATGATCGCCAAGGCGCTCAATGCCGATCCGGAAACGCTGTTACGGCGCATCCTGCGCTGGTGAGCGGGGCGATCGGGGCATCCGGGCGGTGCCCCACCTCCCCCTTAACGATCCGAGCCCTTGCGCTCTTTGGCGCGTTCCCGCAGGACCTGCTTGAACAATTTCGCCGGATCGGCGCCATAGGCTTCCGCCAGCGTGATGAACTCGTGCACAGTGACTTGTCGCTGCTCGGTTTCGATCATGGCGATGACGGACGGTACACGCCTGACCCGCGCGGCGGCGCCGCGCTGCTTGAGCCCGGCCCTCTCGCGCGCCTCCGTCAAAACACGGGCCACGATCCGCGAGGTCGAACTGCGAAGGCTCTTCAAGGCTGCGCTCCGATTTTCTGAGCGCGCTACACATAAGGCATATCCCTTCTGCTTTGATTTTCTAAGCAATCCAGAGCACAATCCGCCGTCCGCGGACAGGGGGCATGATGGAGCGAAGCCGAACGCGTCAGGCAGGGGCAATTCCGTGGACGGTGGCGGTCGCGGCCGTGTGCCTCCAGCCGACCAACGCGCTGGCGCCCATGGAGACCCACGAGCCGCCCCGGATCGACGCGGTGCGGCTCGTCTTTTGGGGGGATGGCACTCACCGCTCCACCGCGCGCCCCATCGAGGGCACCGACGCATTCACGCCCGAAGACCCGGAATGCCTGCGCTTCGGCTATCAGTACCGCGTCCATATGCCCACGGTGCTCCCCGGGGCGTTGTGCGCCGTGTTTTATGAAGATGACTTCGTCGGCGGCGAGGAACTGCTCGCCGAGCTCGGCTTTGACACGATGGTTCGGTTTGCGGTGACCCCGGTTTCGCAGGCGGCCGACAACCCGCCACCGGAATCGACCCGCGGCAAGCGGCGGATCAGCCCGCAGGACTACCTGCGACGTGGTGAGGAGATCGAGCGAAGCGCTGCTGCTTTTACTCGCGAAGAGGCGCGCACGGCGCTCGACAAGCACCTCAATCGCTCAGTCCTCTAGCGATGTCCGCGTGTCGAGCCTGGCGGTTGAAGTTTTCAAAGAAGCGAGCATCCCTCCGGCACGGTCGGCGCGCGCCAGAGCAAGCTCAATGTCATGTATCGAAATCGGAAGAACGGGATTTCGCCGAGTGCTCGCCGGCTACTGGATAAGTCAAACGCTCGCGGGCACGGGGCCGGTTTTGTCTAAGACGAGGGACCCCTTGATTTCCGTTATGCGTCTTCTGCGAATCAGATAAGGTCGCTTGTGCAGCGCCGAGCGTGGCACACTCGCTCGACGGGAGTCAGGGAACCAAAAGCCAGAGGAACAACATGGCAGCAAGGGATAGGGGAGCGCGGACATCTGCGGGCTCGCATGCGGCCGCCATATATCGAATGACGTCGCAGGGAGTTCTGATGATATGAGACAGCAGGGATTGCTGGCCCTCTTGCGCCTCTCACTCCTGTGCTGCATGCCCTTTACCGCCGCGGCCGCCGTCCAGAGCTACGACGTCCCCGAGGGCGATGCATCGAAAACGCTGCAGATCTACCTTGAGCAATCGCATATTGAAATGCTCTACAAGACGGACGCGGTTCGCGGCGTTCACACCAACCGTGTTCATGGAGTCTACGAGCCGACTGAAGCGTTGCGACTCATGCTCGAAGGGTCTGGCCTCAGCTACGAGTTCACTCCCGATCAGTCGTTTGCCACGGTGAAGCGCCCGGCGAACACTGACACCGACCAGGTCCAAGCTACTCGCGTTTCACCGCGCTCGCCCACGTCCACGACGACGTCCTTCACTGACGCGCAACTCAGCGAAGTGTATGTCACCGGGACGCGTTTGCGTGACGTCAACGACGCCATCGCCCCGACAGTAGCACGGACTTCGGCCGAGAAGCGCCGCACCACTTACGCCACAAGCGAGGATTTACTTCAAACCGTCACGCAGGCCACCTTGGGCGGCCCCAGTGAATTGCTCGATCCGGGTGGAAACTTCGGGCTGGGCACCGGCATCGATCTGCGAGGCTTCGGCGCGAGCGCCACCCTGGTGCTGATCAATGGCAAGCGCCAGGCTATGTCGGGCAGCCGGCTCACGTTCACTGACGTATCGCATATTCCCTGGTCCGTTGTTGACCATGTGGATGTGATGCCCCAAGGCGCCTCTGCCGTTTACGGATCTGATGCCATCGCAGGGGTGGTCAACGTCGTGCTGCGGCGGGAGATAGACGGCGCTCAGACACAGGTTCGCTGGGGCTCGGGCAGCAATGGCGCCGACGAACGATTGATCGCGCAGCTCTTCGGTACGGAGTGGGGGACCGGCAATCTGCTGGCCGCCTATCAGTATTCTTCTCGCAGCAGTCTTGCGGCTACTGATCGCTGGTACTCGCGCGACTCAGACAAGACCGCTTACGGCGGTAGCAACTTCCGCTCGATTTTGAGCGCTCCCGGAAACATTTTGGATCCCTTGAGCGGGCGTCCCGTGTTCGCTCTACCTTCGGGCGCCGAAGAGAACACTCCCAACCTGGAGAATCGAGAAAGCGCGCTCCAGTTGCTGCCCGAGGCGCAGATGCACAGCGGATACTTTCACATTCGACAGCAACTCGCGGCCGGCGTGGATCTCAACGCGGAAGCACTCTACAGCCAGCGCTACATCGATCAGCGCCATTTTGCATACGATGCGGTCCTCCCGGTACCCGCGAGCAACCCCTTCGCGGTAAACCCGCTCAACAGTCCCGTGATCCTCGTGGGATATAGTTTTGCAGACGATCTCGGACCCATAGAATCAAGAGGCACTACGCGCTACTACACCGAGGCACTCGATCTCACCATAGCCATGCCCCGTGACTGGCGCGCGCGCTTTTCGGTCGGCGACGGCGGAGAGGATCTCGACGTTGATGTTCTCAACCAAGTGGACTTTACCGAACTCGCCGCTGCCCTCGCAGATCCGGACCCTGCGACCGCATTCAATCCATTCGGCACCGCTCCGCATACGAATCCGCAAACGATCGACCGCATCCGACTCGACGCGACCGAGCGAGCAATCTCAGGGCTGCGCACGGCGGGGGTAAGCGTTGACGGGCAACTCGCTTCACTTCCCGCGGGGCTAATTAAGCTGGCCTTGGGCATTGAGCGACGAAAAGAAACGCTTTGGCGCGCGGGCCTCGCCAATCCACCGCGCTTTGATCGCGAGGTGACGTCGAAGTATGCAGAAGCACTCATTCCGCTCTGGGGGCGTCGAGACGATCCTCGGGCGACCCCGCGCCTGTCACTTTCCGCGGCGATTCGGTCGGATAGATATAGCGACTCCGACCGCAACGCTGTCGCACCCAAATTTGAGCTTCAGGCTGTGCTCGATCCGTCGCTGAAACTGCGTGCGAGCTGGAGCGACTCCTACCGCGCCCCCTCGGTTATCGAACTCTTCGATCAGGCGCAAAACAACGCAGCGATGTTGCAGCTCGCCGATGGCCGCTGGGTACTGCTGACGGAGGGCAGCAACCCGAACCTTCGCGACGAACACGCCAATACGTATACGGCCGGCTTCGATCTCGCACCTGCGGCATGGCCGGGACTCACGCTGTCGCTGACTTACTTCCGGTCCAACTACTACGATCGCGTGACGCGGTTACAGCCGACTACGCCGCTCGAGCAAGTCGTCACGAACCCCCAATATGCGCCCTTGGTGGAGTTCTCACCTTCCACCGAGCAGGTCTCGAGCATATGCCACAGCAGCGCATTCTTTGGACCGCCTGAACAGTGCGAGTTGAATCCGCCCATTGCGCTAATCGATGCGCGCGCGCGCAACGATGCCAAGACGGCAACCGACGGCATCGACCTCGCTGGCGCATATTCAATGGACACCTTCTTCGGACATCTCGGCGCGTCAATCGACGGCACTTACGTTCTTCATTTCACTCAGCAGATCACGAAGACCGCACCGCGTGTGAGTGTGCTCGACACGGCAGGGTATCCGCTTTCGAAACGCTTTCGGACCACCCTGCATTGGGCGCAGCGAAGCCCTACTGCACCCGGTTTTTATGCGTCCCTTACGTTCGAAAGACGAAATGCATACCGCGATTCGGACAGTCCCGTCCTGCAAGACATCCGAGCTTGGTCCACGCTCGATGCGCTACTTGGATGGCGCGCGTCGCGCAGTAACGGTTGGGGGAGCGACTGGGAGTTCACGCTCAACGTCAGCAATCTGCTCAATGCAGATCCCCCATTCGTCAACCGCGAACTCGGGTTCGACGTGACGAACGCGCGCCCTTACGGGCGGGTAGTCAGCTTCACGCTCAGCAAATCCTGGTGATCAAGGACCGCCCCGCCAGAGCACTGATCGAACTCCACAGCCTCCGTTCTCAAAAGCTCCAGCGGCCCGCCCCACCGTCATACATAAATCCGGTGAAGCCGCCTTTGGTGTCTTCGCTGCATGTTCCCAACTCGACGAAGTCGTGGTGGCTGTCGTGGGTCTCGGCTTCGGTTGGTTTCGCAGGTTTTTGGTTATCCATGGTTCACTCCCAACGGTTTTTTCTGATTTCCGGAAACGCCAATTACAGAGCCATACCAGCGTCCGCGGATGTCGTCAAGAACAAGCGCATAAACTTCGTCACATCAAGACTCCGGGGGCCATTCACGAATTTCGGGAGCAGAACCGCCGCTGGCTGTGAGCGGGGACTAGTAGTCGTCGCAGGTGTGGGCACGCGTGCCGCTCGAACACCTCGACGCGGCGTGCTCGCTCGCCCGAATCCCTCGTCAGGCACCGGCAGGAAGCCTCCCGAAGCTCGGGGCCTCTGGCATTTGACATCCATTTTCCGGGTGGCCGCAACATGGCGATCTCGCAGAACCACGTGGTCATGTCTCCAAATTCCCATCGGAGATTCGCCGCGCCTCACCGCCCACTCTCCAGACTCGATCCCGTCTTCAGATTCGAAAGTCGGCCAAAATGG
>CAZFTZ010000023.1:0-5066 GCA_964521875.1 uncultured Cellulomonas sp.
GCTGTCCGGCCGACCACTCGTCGGCCCGCGCGGCGGCGGCCAGTGCCACCCGCCCGGCAGCCACCCACGCCGCGATGTCGTCCGGGACCGGCGTCGGCACGGGCGTGCTCGACGGAGCAACGGTCATCGTCGGGCACCCCCACACGTCGTCGAACGCATGTTCGAAGTCTACCGGGAGACATCCCCGCGCGCAACCCAGCAATCGGGTGTGATCTGCGTCAACGTTTGTGGACAGACACCCCGTCGATGCGTGCTGTGGACGGCCCACCCGACGACGACGAGCGGCCCGTCCATCCGACAGACCCCGAGCCGCTGCACCGGCAGCCCGAACGACAGCCCGCCGAGGTTCCGGCCCACGGTGGGCCCCGCAGACCGGTCGGGGCTCAGGATCCGAGGGAGTCGGCGAGCACGACGAGGGCGGCGACGAGGTCGTCGGGCGCCGCGACCCGGAACCCCGCCGCCGACGCCCCCGGTCCCACCTTGATCGCCACGTCACCGGCGCCCAGCACGGCGAACGCGTGCTCGTCCGTCACGTCGTCGCCGGCGTACAGCACCGCGGCGGCCCCCAGCTCGGCGCGCACCGCCGCCACCGCCGACCCCTTGTCCGCGGACAGCACCGGCAGCTCGACGACGTCCTTGCCGTGCAGCGCCCGGATCCCGGCGAGCTCGGCCAGCGCCAGCGCCTCGCCGGTCGCGGCGGCCGCCACCTCCGGCGCGGCGAGCCGGGTGTGCACGACGACCGCGGCGGGCTTCGTCTCCACCCACACGCCGTCCCTGCCACGGGCGATCGCCGCCGCCCGCCCGCCGAGCGAGGCCAGCGCGTCCGCCTGCTCGTCGGACAGCGCGACGACCTCGCGGTCGAGCCCGGTCGCGGTGACGCGTGCCCGCTCGGCGCCGTGCGAGCCGACGAGCGTGGTGCCGACCGGCAGGTCGACGAGCACCGGGAGCTGCGCCATCGCGCGGCCGGACACGATCGCCAGGTGCACGCCTGGCGCGGCGGCGAGCCGCGCCAGCACCGCCTCGCCGCCGGTCGCGACGCGCGCGGACATCGGGTCGTCGCGCAGCGGTGCGAGCGTCCCGTCGAGGTCCAGCGCGACGAGCAGCGGCCGTGCCGCCTCGTCGGCCCCCAGCGCCTGCAGCCGCTCGTGGAGCGACGCCCCGCCGGCTCCGGGGGAGGCCGGGCCGTCAGGCACCGGTTCCCCGGAGGGCGGTGAGGTAGGACGACGACCACGCGGCGACGTCGTGGCCCAGCACCCGCCGCCGCAGCTTGCGCATCCGCCGCCGGGCCTCGCGCGGCTCGATGGTCGCGGCCGCGACGATCGCGTCCTTCATCCCGTCGATGTCGTGCGGGTTGACCAGCAGGGCGGCCGTCAGCTCGTCGGCGGCGCCGGTGAACTCCGAGAGCACCAGGGCGCCGCGCTCGTCGGACCGCGCGGCGACGTACTCCTTGGCGACCAGGTTCATCCCGTCCCGCAACGCGGTGACCAGCAGCACGTCCGCCGCGAGGTAGAGCGCCGCCATCTCGTCCATGCCGAACGACTGGTGCAGGTACTGCACCGGCGCGTGCCCCACCGTCGCGAAGTCGCCGTTGATCCGGCCGACCAGCAGCTCCACCTCGTCGCGCAGCTGCTGGTACGCGCCGACCTTCTCCCGGCTGGGGGAGGCGACCTGCACCAGCACCGTGTCCTCCGGAGACAGCCGGCACTCGGCCAGCAGCTCGCCGTAGGCCTTCAGCCGGTGCCGGATGCCCTTGGTGTAGTCGAGCCGGTCGACGCCGAGCAGCACCACCTGCGGGTCGCCCAGGTCCTGGCGGATCCGGTCGGCCCGTTCCTGGACCGCGGGGGTGCGGGCGAGCTCGTCGAACGCCCGCGCGTCGATCGACACCGGGAACGCCTGGGCGCGCACCGTGCGGTCGCGCAGGAACACCTGCGGCCCCCGGGTGTCGAGGTCCGTCAGGCGGCGCACCACGCGCAAGAAGTTGCCGGCGTCCCCGCCCCGCTGGAAGCCGACGAGGTCCGCCCCGAGCAGGCCTTCGACGACCTGCTTGCGCCACGGCAACTGGTCGAAGATCTCCAGCGGCGGGAACGGGATGTGCAGGAAGAACCCGATCCGCAGGTCCGGCCGCAGCGCGCGCAGCATCGCCGGCACCAGCTGGAGCTGGTAGTCGTGCACCCACACCGTCGCGCCCCGTGCCGCCTGCGCCGCGGTCGCCCGCGCGAAGGTCGCGTTGACCCGACGGTAGGCCTCCCACCAGGGACGATGGAACGCCGGCGCGGAGATGACGTCGTGGTACAGCGGCCAGAGCGTGTCGTTCGAGAAGCCCTCGTAGTAGTCGGCGACGTCGTCCTCGGAGAGCGTCACCGGCACCAGCTCGATGTCGTCGACGGTGAACGGCGCCACCTCGAGGTCGGGTGCGCCGCCCCAGCCGACCCAGGCGCCCTCGGCGCTCGCCATCACCGGCGCCAGCGCGGTGACCAGACCGCCCGGCGCACGTGTCCACGTCGGCACGCCGTCCGGACCCACCGAGATGTCGACCGGCAGCCGGTTGGCGACCACGACGAGGTCGCGGCCGTCGTCGGGCACAGTGGTCACGGTTCGGCTCCTCGCAGGTCTCGCGCTGTGACCATATCCGCCCGGCGCGCGCGGTGCCCAGCGAGGCGCCTGAAGGTGTCGTGACCTGGCCGTGACCTTGCCGTGACCGGCGCGGCATGTCGGGTGAGTCCCGCGCCGTGTCGCTAGGTTGCCCACGTGGAGCGGATCGGCCTGGCGCCGGGAGCGGAGATCGGCGGGTACACCGTCGTGGCTCCGCTGGGAGCCGGCGGCATGGGGACCGTGTACCGCGCGCTGGACGGCGGCGGTCACGCGGTCGCGCTCAAGCTGCTCCATCCGGTGGAACGGGACGACGAGTCCCGGGCGCGCCTGCTGCGCGAGGTTGCCGCCCTACAGCGGCTGCGCCATCCCGCGGTCGCCGCCGTGCTGGACGCCGAGACCGACTCCACCGAGGCGTTCCTCGTCACCGAGCTGGTGGACGGCACCGACCTGGAGGATCTGGTGCGCGAGGACGGCCCGCTCGACGCGGAGTCGCTGCTCGCCCTCGCGTCCGGCCTGCGCGACGCGCTGAACGCCGTGCACGCCGCGGGCGTGGTGCACCGCGACCTCAAGCCGTCCAACGTGCTGATGACCGGCGACGGGCCGGTGCTCATCGACTTCGGGCTGGCACAGGGCGAGGCCGACACCCGGCTGACGTCGGTGGGGCTGGTCGCCGGCACGCCCGGCTACCTCGCCCCGGAGATGCTCGACGGCGACGACCCGGGGGAGTCGGTCGACTGGTGGGGCTGGGCGGCGCTGCTGGCGTTCGCCGCGACCGGGCGGCCGCCGTTCGGCCGAGGCCGCGTCACGACGGTGCTGGCGCGCGCCCGCGCCGGCAAGCCGGACCTCGCCGGCCTGGGCCAGCTCACCCGCGCTGCGATCCGCGGCGCGCTCGCCCCGGAGCCGCCGGACCGCACCGCCCCCGACGACGTCGTCGCCGCCCTCACCGTCGTCGCCGCCGAGGGCGACCGGCTGCCCCGCCCGCGCAAGCCACGCACCGGTCAGACGCGCACCGTCCCGGTGGCCGACGACTCCGCGACCTCGGTGCTCACCGGCGCGGACGCCGTCGGCACCACCGCGCTGGCCGCGGACGGGGCACCCGCCGTCGCCGCAGCGGCGGTGGCGGCCCCCACCGCCGTGGTGCCGAACCCCCACGACGGCCGCACCCGCACCGTCCCCGCCGGTCTGCTCACCGCGCCCGACGAGGCCGCGCCGACCGTCCTCCGGCCCGACGAGACGCTGGTCGACGGCGTCGCGACGAGCACGCTCGAACCGGGGTACGACGACTACGACGAGCCCTCCGAGGACGACTACTGGGACGACGACCCGCAGTACCAGGCCGTCGAGTGGATCGAGGGCGACCTCGACGCCTCGTCGGGCGAGCCGGTGCCGGAGCCGGCCTACCTGCGGCCGCACGTGCCCGGCCGCTGGGTGACCCAGGTGGCGCTCGCGGTGCTCGTCACCGTGTGCGGCGCGCGGCGTCCGGGCCTGACCCTCGAGGTGGCGCTCGGGTTCTTCCTCGCGGCACGCGCCTACGGATCGACGGTCGAGGCGATGCACGGTCGGCGCGAGAAGCGCGGCGTGCGCTCGTCGGACGGCTGGGTGGCGGCGTTGACGGCGCCCTGGCACCTGGTGCGCTCGGTGCTCGGGATCGTGCCGTCGCTGCTGGTGGCCGCCAGCTCGCTGGTCATCGTGGTCGGCGTCGCGTGGTGGTTCGTCGGCAACGGCCGGTGGACCATCGGCGACAACCGCGCTGGTCACGAACTCACCGGCACGACCGCCGCCTGGCTGACCGGCCTGGCGGTGCTGCTCGCCGTGCTGCTCGTCTGGTTCGGCCCGCTGTCCCGGATGACCCGTGTCGGCACCCGCCGACTGCTCGAGATGGTGTCCCCCCGCCGACTCGGCGCGCTGGTGCTGGTCGTCGTCGTGCTCGCCGTGGCCGCGGTCGTGGCGACCGGGATCCTGCACGCCGACCCGATCGTGTGGCACCCGGTCCCGGTGCCCACGATCCCGGTGAAGTAGCCGGGCACCCGGTACAGGCCCAGGGCCTACCCTGGGGACGTGATCCGGACGGGACGGCGTGGCGCCCCCGCGCTGGCGGCCGTCCTGGTGCTCGCGGCGGTCGCCGTGTCGGCCCAGGGTCACCTGCTGCTGCACCGGTGCGTCGAGGCCGGCGGGTCCTGGACCGACACCGCGCTGTCCCTCGCGCTGCTGCGTGACACGGCCTCCTGCCCGGACGGCACGTTCGGCCTCGGCGCGGTGTCCGACGGCGCGGTCGTCGTCATGTCGGTGGCCCTGCCGGTGCTCGCCGGCTGGGCGCTCACCGCGGCGCTCGGGATCAGCCTGGGCGCCGTCGTCGCGCGCGCCGCGCGCGTGGTCGTCGGGCTCGTCGGACGCTGGGTGCGGCTGCCGCGTGCCGGCGCGGTCCTGCCGGTGGCCGGCCGCGCCGCCGAGCCCGTGGTGGTCCCGGCGGCGCC
>CAZFTZ010000024.1:0-12593 GCA_964521875.1 uncultured Cellulomonas sp.
GTGGGCCTGCAGCGGCGCGTCCTCGTCGTACGTCGGGGCCGGGATCTTGTCGAGGATCGTCGCGAACAGCGGCTCGAGGTCCGGGCCGTCCGGCTGCCCGCCGTCCGCCGGGGCGGACAGCGACGAGCGCCCGGACTTGGCGGAGGCGTACACCACCGGCACGTCGAGCACGGCGTCGAGGTCGAGGTCCGGGTTGTCCTCGTGCAGGTCCGCGGCCAGGCCGAGCAGCAGGTCGGTGGTCTCCGCGACCACCTCGGTGATCCGGGCGTCTGGCCGGTCCACCTTGTTGACCACGAGGATGACGGGCAGCTCGGCCGCCAGCGCCTTGCGCAGCACGAACCGGGTCTGCGGCAGCGGGCCCTCCGACGCGTCGACGAGCAGCACCACGCCGTCCACCATCGACAGCCCGCGCTCCACCTCGCCGCCGAAGTCGGCGTGCCCGGGGGTGTCGACGACGTTGATCGTGATGCCGTCCGGCTGGCCGTGCACCGCCGCCGACGGACCGGTGTACCGGACCGCGGTGTTCTTGGCGAGGATCGTGATCCCCTTCTCACGCTCCAGCTCGCCGGAGTCCAGCGCGCGGCGCTCGACGTGCTCGTGCTCCCCGAAGGCGCCGGTCTGCCACAGCATCGCGTCGACGAGCGTCGTCTTGCCATGGTCGACGTGCGCGACGATCGCGACGTTGCGCAGGTCCGGGCGCACGGCAGACATACGGGGGCTCAACCTTCGTGGGGGGATCGCGCCACGGCGGCGGGCGCGTCGCCGATTCTACCGGCCGGAGCGAGCTACCCCGCCTGACGAGCCCAGCTCCACCACGACGACAGGTCCGACGAGCCCCACGGCACCGCCACCACGTCGCCGACGTCCGGCAGCCCCGACCCCGCAGCGCGGGCGACGCTGGCCGCGACGCTCGGCTGGCGCACCAGCGGCACGACGACCTGCGCGTCGCGCACCGCGACGCCGACCTGGTCCAGCAGGCCGCTCGCGGTGGCGGGGTCGGCCGTGCCGGTGAGCTGCGTCAGCAGGGTGTCCAGCGCCGGGTCGGCGTGGCCGGTGACGTTCGTCGGGCCGCCGGTGCGCCAGCGGTCGGCGACGCCGGCGACCGGCAGCTCGGTCTGGGTGACCGGCACCAGCGCGGCGTCCCAGGCCCCGGGGTCGTCCCACAGCGCGGTGGAGGGGTCCGCCGGGTCTGCGACCTGGACGACGAAGCCCGCGGCCTGTACGGCGGTGGTGAGCGTGTCCAGCATCGCCGCGCGCACCGGGTCGCCCGTGGCGACGAGCACCCGCACGGTGACCGGTCCGTTCGCGGCAGGCGCCGCGGTGCCCGACGAGGTCACCGGGGTGGTCGTGCGGCCCGCACCGGCCGTCGCGAGCACCGCGTCCGACGCCGGCGCGCCCGCTGCCGTCACGAGGTCCGCCCGCGGCACTGCCGCCAGGAACGCCGTGCGCACGCCCGCGGCGGTGGCCGCGGCGTCGTCCCCGGCGTACTGCGACGCCGAGAACGGGCCCTTCGCCTCGTTGAGCTGCAGCTGCAGCACGGCACCACCGCCGGTGGCGACGCGGACGTCCGGCACCTCGTCCAGCGCCGCCGTGACGTCCGGCGTCACCACGGGGGCGACGACGTCGACGTCCCCCGCCCGGAGGGCGTCGATCGCGGCCAGCGGGTCCAGGTCCCAGCGCACCACGATCCGGTCACGGTTCGCCGGCTGCGCACCGACGTACTCGGTGTTCTTGACGAGTGTCACCGAGGCCCCGGCGTCGACCTGCTCGATCCGGTACGGCCCGGTGGTGACGGCGCGCTCGGGGTCGGCAGCCAGTGCGGCGGCGTCGAACCCGGTGCGCCACACCTGCGAGATCTGCGCCAGTGCGGCGTGGTCACCGGACACGATCGCCGTCGCGACGGCCTGCGCCCAGTCGTCGTCCGACCAGCGCGGACCGGTCGACTCGGGCGTCGGGGCCACCGAGGCGGCGGGTGTCGGGGCGCCGACGAGCGCGAGCCGGCCGACGACGTGCGCCGGCAGGTCGACGTCGAGGTCCACCTGCCAGTCGGCCACCGGGCGGTCGTAGACGACGGTGATCCCGTGCTCGTCGAGCGTCGGGACCGCGCTCGCCTCGAGCACCGCGGACGACGTGGCACCGAACCGGACGGTCTCGTCGGGCGACGAGGACGCGGTGGGTACCGGGGCGGCAGAGCTCGTCGCGCTCGTCGGGCTCGTCGTCGGCTGGGTCGTGGAGGAGGCCTGCGGCACCTGCCCGGGCGCGGCCTCGTCGTACCGCCCGGAACGGGCCGCCCACTCCAGCAGCAGGTCGGCCGGGCTCACCGGCACCCCGTCGGACCAGCGGGCGTCGGAGGCGATCGTGTAGCGCACCGTCAACGGTGAGTCGGAGACCTTCTCCACGGTGCCGAACGCGGTGTCCGGCACCGCGTCGCCCGCGTCGTCCAGGCCGACGAGCCCGTCCTGCACCAGCCCGCGCACCAGCGTGCTGCCGGAGGTGCGGCCGTCCGGCAGGCCGGCGTTGAGCGACGCGAACGGCGTGTCCACCGCCACGACGACGGTGCCGGCGCGGTCGGCGTCGGGATGGTCGGAGGTGCAGCCGGTCAGCGCGAGGGCCGCCGTCAGCAGGACGGCGGCCCCTGGCCACGAGCGCCGGACCGTCACGAGGCCGTCCGGGCGTGCTCCTCCAGCAGCATGGCGCGCAGCTCACGCCGCTCGCGCTGCTTGTCCGGGTTGGGCAACGGCACCGCCGCGATGAGCCGCTGGGTGTACGGCTCCTGCGGGTTGCGCAGGATCGCGTCCCGGGTGCCCTGCTCGACGATCCGACCGCGCTCCATCACCGCGATGCGATGGGCCAGCAGGTCGACGACCGCCAGGTCGTGCGTCACGAACAGGCACGCGAACTTCAGCTCCGCCTGCAGGTTCTGCAGCAGGTCGAGCACGTGTGCCTGGACGGACACGTCGAGCGCGCTCGTCGGCTCGTCGGCCACCAGCAGCGACGGCGACAGCGACAGCGCGCGAGCGATGCCGACGCGCTGCTTCTGGCCGCCGGACAGCTCGTGCGGGAACCGGTTGCGGTAGTTGCGCGGCAGCTCGACCTGGTCCAGCAGGTCCTCGATCTTCTTTTGCAGCGCGGCGCCCTTGGCCAGACCCGCCAGGTACATCGGCTCGCCGATGCTCTCGCCGATCGGCAACCGTGGGTTGAGCGAGGACGCCGGGTCCTGGAACACCATCCCGACCTTGCGGCGGATCTGGGCCAGCGAGTGCCGGTCGCGCTTCGACAGGTCGACGCCCGCCACCGTCAGGGTGCCGTCCGCGATCGGCAGCAGGCCGACGGCGGCGCGCCCGATCGTCGTCTTGCCCGAGCCGGACTCCCCGACCAGGCCGACGACCTCGCCAGGCCGCACCACGAGGTTCGCGCCCTCGACGGCGCGGAAAGCCGGCATCCGCCCCTGCTTCGGGTACTCGATCGCGACGTCCGTCAGCTCGAGGATCGGCGTCTCCCTGGAGGCCGCCATCTCCTCCTCGCGCTCCTTGCGCTTGGTGACCTCGAGCAGGCGCGCGTTCTCCTGCTCGCGGCGCTTGAGCTCCTCGGCCGTGACGTCGACCACCAGGTTCTCGGCGCCGGTCGCCTGCACCAGCGCGGCCGTGATGTCGATCTCCGGGCCGCCGAGGTGCGGCACCGCCGCCAGCAGCTCCTGCGTGTACGGGTGGCGCGGGTTGCCGAAGATCTCCGCGGACGTGCCGGTCTCGACGACGACGCCGCGGCGCATGACGGCGATCCGGTCAGCCAGGTCGGCCACCACGCCCATGTCGTGCGTGATGAGGATGACCGCCGAGTTCAGGTGGTCGCGCAGGTTGCGCATCAGGTCGAGGATCTCCGCCTGCACCGTGACGTCGAGGGCCGTCGTCGGCTCGTCGGCGATGAGCAGCGCCGGGTCGCAGGCCAGCGACTGGGCGATCATCGCGCGCTGGCGCTGGCCGCCGGACAGCTGGTGCGGGTAGGACCGGAAGGCCTTGGCCGGGTCAGGCAGCTCGACCATGTCGAGCAGCTCCAGGGCCCGCTCCTTGGCCTGGTCCGGCGACAGCGTGGAGTGCAGCCGGAGCGTCTCGATGATCTGGAACCCGATCGTGTAGACCGGGTTCAGCGCCGTCATCGGCTCCTGGAAGATCATCGCGATCTCGTTGCCGCGGATGTGGCGCATCCGGGAGCCGGACGCGTGGCGCAGCTCCTCGCCCTTGAGCTTGACGGAGCCCTTGATCCGCGCGTTCTTCGGCAGCAGGTCGAGGATCGCCATCGAGGTGACCGACTTGCCGGAGCCGGACTCGCCGACGATCGCGAGCACCTCGCCCGCGGAGACGTCGAAGTTCAGCGAGACCGCCGCGGGGACCCATCGCTTGTTCACGGCGAAGTCCACCGACAGGTCGCGGACCTGGAGCACGGGGGCGCCGACGGGCGTCGTGGTCATCGAGCAACTCCTGGGATCATGACGTCGTGCCGACGAGCGACAGCGACTGGACGTACCGTCCGCGCAGCGCGGTCCCGGCGACCGTCACGGTCGCCCTGGTGGCCGCGGGCCTGGCTTTCGCGCAGTGGGCGGAGGGCGGCTGGGCGGACCTGGGTCGCGCCCTGCCGTTCGCCCTGGCCGGCGGCCTGGCGGGCTGGCTGGTGTTCTACCGCCCGCTGGTGCGGGTGTCCGACGACGGCGTGCACGTCGTCAACCCCCTGACGCGCTACGACGTACCGTGGGCCGCGCTCATCCAGGTGCGCACGCGTTTCACGTGCACCTTCGTCACGCCGCACCGCTCGGTGCAGGCCTTCGCCGCGCCCGGCCCCGGCCGGTACGCCGCGGCAATGGCCACCGCCGTCGACATCCGCAGCGCCGGTGGCGTCCCGAGCCGTGGCGTCGACCTCGGTGAGCTGCCCGCCGCGGCGTCCGGCCAGGTGGCCGGCGTGGTGCGCCGCCGCTGGGAGGCCCTGGCCGAGTCCGGCCGGCTGCCGCTCGGCGAGGCCGACGAGACGCCGGTCGTCCGCACGGTCGCCGTGGGCGAGGCCGTCGCGCTGGGTGTGCTGCTCGTCGTGGGCGTCGCGCTGCAGCTCGCGCGCTGACGAGCCGGTCACTTCTCGTCCTCGTCGAGCTCGACCACGGTGACGGAGCCCGGCACGGCGGCGGTCTCGGTGAGCGGGCCGCCGGGCAGCGCGCTGGCGAGCGTCGCCTCCAGCAGCGGGTCGTGGCCCGGCTCGCGCACCTTGCGCAGCGCCAGCTTCTTCTGCCGCGGGTCGAACGCGTCGCGCAGGCCGTCGCCGATGAAGTTGATGCACAGGCAGATGAGGACGATGAACAGGCCCGGCCACCAGAACAGCCACGGCCGCGTCGAGAACGCCGCCTCGTTGTCGCTGATGAGACGGCCGAGCGAGGTGTCCGGCGGCTTGACGCCGAAGCCCAGGTAGGACAGCGACGTCTCGAGCAGGATCGCGGAGCTCATCAGCAGCGTGGTGTTGACCGTGATGACGCCGATCGCGTTCGGCAGGATGTGCTTGAAGATGATCCGCGAGTCGCTCGCGCCGGCCAGCCGGGCGGCGTCGACGAACTCCCGCTCGCGCAGCGAGAGGAAGTCGCCGCGCACCAGGCGCGCCAGGCCGGTCCACGCCGTCAGTCCGAGCAGCGCGCCCAGCACCACGACGCCGCTGCTGGAGTTGTAGCCGACGACGGCGCCGAGCACGAGGATCGGGATGATGATGACGATGTCGGTGAACCGCATGAGGATCGCCTCGGTCCACTTGCGGAAGTAGCCCGACGTCGCGCCGATCACCACGCCGACGATGCCGGAGATCAGGCCGACCATCACGGTGATGAACAGCGAGATCTCGGCGCCGCGCATCGTCATCGCGAAGTAGTCGTGCCCGATCGTGTCCTGGCCGAACGGGTGCTCGCCGAGCGAGAACGGCCACAGCCGCAGCGTCGGGTGACCGCCGTTCATCAGCTTGGGCGTGTCGTCCCAGCGGTACTTCCACCAGCCGTGGACCGGGCCGAGGCCGACGGCGCTCAGCGCGAGCACGACGACGATCGCGAGCACGACGAGCGACACGATCGCGCCGGTGTGGCCCAGGAACCGCTTGCGCACCAGGGCACCCTGGGACATGCCCTTGAACTCCTCCGGCACCTCCCGGCTGTCCAGGGTGTCGGTCAGTCTGTCCTGGGTGCTCATGCCTTCACCCTCACGCGCGGGTCGAGCGCCGAGTAGGCAAGGTCGGCGATCAGGTTGAACGTCACGGCGGTGATGCCGACGACGAGGAAGAAGCCCATCACCGGGTTCGGGTCCTGGCTGCGCAGCCCCTGCGCGTACAGCTGGCCCATGCCCTTGATGGCGAAGACGTTCTCCGTGATGACGGCGCCGCCCAACAGCTGGCCGATGTCGAACGCGACGATGGTCGCCAGCGGGATCAGCGCGTTGCGGAACGCGTGCCGGGTGACGACGACGCGCTCCGGCAGGCCCTTCGCGCGCGCGGTGCGTACGTAGTCCTGGCCCATCACCTCGAGCATCGAGGCACGCGAGTAGCGGGTGTAGGACGCGAGCGAGATGAGGATCAGCGCGGCGGTCGGCAGCGCGAGGTGCGTGAACTTGTCGATCCCGTTGAGCCAGAAGTCGCCGTTGAGGTTCGGCGTCTGCGAGCCGATGGTCGCGATGGGCCGGCCACGCGTCTTCGACATGTACTCCGGCCAGTCGATCATGAAGCGGTCGAGCATCACCAGCGCCGCCACGACGAACGACGTCAGGCCGGCGGCCTTCATCGACTGCCCACGGTCGTAGCCGCCCATCAGCCAGCCGATGAGCGCACCCGCAGCAACGGCGGCGACGCCCAGCAGCGCGATGGTCCAGAACCCGGCGCGGTCGAGCACCGGGCGCAGCGCGTACATCCCGACCACGGCGAGCACGACGGTGCCGAGCGCCGAGTACAGCGCCCTGCGGTTCTGCAGCCCGGCGAACACAGCGGTGGTGCCGAACGCGACGGCCGCGCCCAGCACGGCGATGAGCACCGGACCCAGCCCCGGGTAGAGGAACCACCTGCTGGAGCCGAGGTACCCGATCACCGCACCGCCGACGACGGCGGCGACGGCGAACGTCACCAGCCGGCGGCGCCAGCTGCCGCCGAGGATCAGCACCCAGATCAGGCCCGAGACCACGGCGACGATGAAGATCGCGTTCCACTTGATCGTCGGGTCGGCGAGGAAGTCGTTGAACCGGATGGCACCGAACTGCTTGAGCAGCACCGCGACCCAGAACACCGGCAGCGAGAAGAACAGGAAGGTGATGAACGTGACCGTGTAGTCCAGGCCCGAGTACTGGCGCAGCGCGGTGACGATGCCGATGCACACGCCGAGGATGATCGCCAGCAGCGTCGCGGCGAGCACCAGCTGGATGGTCGACGGGATCGCGCTGGCCAGGGCCGACGTCACCGGCTGGCCCTGGATCGTCTTGCCCAGGTCGCACCGGCCGGGCACCACGCACTTGACGACGCCGGACAGCCAGATGAAGTAGCGGGCCGGCGCCGGGACGTCCAGGTGGAGCAGCGCCGTGCGCTGCGCCATCAGCTGGTCCCGGTTCGGCTTCGTCGACTCGCGGAACTCCAGCAGGGGGTCGCCGGAGACGGCGACGAGCTGGTACACGAGGAACGACGCCCCGAGCAGGATGAGCAGCGACACCCCGAGGCGTCGCAGCACGTAGGAGACCATTGCTTCTCGCTCTCGCGCGACGGTGCGCCGGAGGGCGCAACCGCGCGGGTGGTCACGGGACACCGCGACCCGGTGGACAGGGGACCGCCGGACGCTGAACACCCGGCGAACGGGACACGAGCCTAGCGTCCCGACAGATGGACGTTGACCAGAACGTGCGGACGGCGCCGGGAGGTCAGCTTGCGCTGGCCCTCCCGGCGCCGTCTACGTCACGCCACGGGAGTCGTCAGACCAGGATCACTGGCTGACGGTCCACTCCCAGGTGTTCCACCAGACACCCGACTGGCTCGGGTTGTAGGCGGTGATGCCGCCGACACGGCTGTTCACCGCGTCGATGCCGACCGACTGGAACAGCGGCAGGCCGAACGCGTCGGGGAACAGCTGCGCGTCGATCTGCTCCTGGAGGTCGGCCTGCTTGTCGGTGTCGAGCTCGACGACCAGCTGGTCGGAGAGCGAGTCGACCGTCGAGTTGGCGTAGCCGGAGTAGTTGCCACCACCGTTGCTGCGGAACAGCTGCGGGGTGCCGGAGACGCCGATGCCCGGGTTGACCCAGCCGAAGATCGTGGCGTCGTAGGAGCCGTCGCCGAGGATGGCGCTCCACTTCTCCTGGCCGTCGTCGACGATCGTGAACCCGGCGTCGGTCGCCGACTTCTGGATCAGCTGGAACGAGTTCACGCGGTTCGGGTTGTTGATGTTGTACATGATCCGAACCGTGGGGTTCGTCACGCCGGCCTCGGCGAGCAGCGCCTTGGCGGCCTCGACGTCCGGCTCGGCCGGGTAGTCGGCCGACCCGTTCTTCGAGATGGTGTCCTCGTACTGCGCGTTGGCGGGCGTGAAGATCTGCGAGTCGAGGACCTTCGCGTCCGGCTTCAGCGGCGTGACGATCGCGTCCAGGATGGCCTGGCGCGGGATCGTCTTGAGGAACGCCTGACGGACCTTGAGCGCCTTGTCGGCGTCGCCGCCGTAGGTCGCCGGGTCGAACGGACCGCCGTTGTTGAACGTCAGGTCGATGTGGTCGTACGCCAGCTGGTCGCCCTGGAGCAGGGTCGCGTCGCTGACGGCCTGGAGCGCGGCGAGCGTGTCGGCCGACGCCTGGGGCGAGATCACGTCGACGTCACCGTTCTGGAGCGCCTGCACCGCGGCGGTGGCGTCCGGGATCGTCTTCTCGATGATCTGGTCGAGCTGCGGCTTGAGGTCGCCCACGTACTTGGTGTTCGGGACGAGCGTCACCGACTGGTTCTCGACGATGTCCGAGACGATGTACGGACCGTCGGACAGGTAGAGCGCCGGGTCGGACGGCAGGACCGTCGTGTCGAAGCCGGTGTTCCAGAAGTCGGCGACCGCCTTGAGCTGCGGGTCGGCGGCGGTGGCCGTCGGCGCGCTGTCCTTGAGCGAGGTCAGCAGGTCGACGAGCGCCTTCTCGTCCGCCAGGCCGGCCTTCGTCGCCACGACGTGAGCGGGCTCGTCGGCCGTGAGCGCGATCTCCCAGTCAGCAGCCGGCTGAGAGTACGTCAGCGTGATCGAGCGGCCGTCGTCGCCGATCTCCGGGAAGGAGGTCAGGGACAGCGTGCCGGTGTCGCCCGCGTAGTCGAAGTACGTCACGTCGTCGTCGTTCCCGGCCTCGCCGTCAGCGCCCGGGGAGTTGTAGTGGCCGGAGTCGACCGCCCACGCCAGCAGCAGGTCGCCGACGTCGACGGGCTCGCCGTCGGACCAGGTGACGCCCTCGTTGACCGTGTACTTGACGGTCAGCGGGTCCTCGCTGACGACCTCGTACGTCCCGAAGGACTCGTCCTTGATGAGCTTGACCCCACCCGCGGAGAACGAGTTGCCGTCGACGTAGTTGAACCACGACCGCGTCGGGTAGGACACGATCTTCGCGTTGATGTCCGAGTTGCCGTTCGCCGAGTTGTAGTTGAACGAGCTGAACGCGTTCGTCTCCGCGACGGTCACGGTGCCGCCGGTGGCCGCGGCCGCCGAGCTGGGGGCGGCCGAGCCCGATGAGGTCGGCTCGTTGTTCCCCGGGGCGTTCGAGCACGCCGCGAGGACGACCGCGCCGACCGCCACGAAGGCGGCCGCAGCGCTGATTCGCCTGATCTTCAAGGTTCCTCCAGGGAAGGGAGCGGGCGGGGCCGACGGTCCACCCGAGGGTGGGCGCCGAGCACTGATCCGCCACAGGATGTGGAGAACCGTAGTCGTGTCCAGATGGGACGAATCGGGCAGGCCGGACACGGCCTTCGAATCGTTACGAAGTCGATACCGGTGAGTACGGATTCCTCGGCCCGAAGGGGGTATCCACGAGATTCCCGTAACGCACCGGAAACACGCGTCGAGGTCAGCCCGCTTCCCGCGCTCGTCGGGCACGCCGGAGCGCGATGCCGCCGATCACGCCGACGGCCAGCGCCAGCCCGTGCTGGTCGCGCCGCGCGAGCAGCACCACGGTGAGCACGACGAGCACGACGACCAGCCCGGCCTCGCGCCACGACGGATCCCGCAGCCCGACGACCACCGCGACGACGAGGAGCGCCATCGTCGCCATCGAGCTGCCCGCGCCCGGCTGCCCGGTCGTCAGCACCGTCAGGAGGTTCGCCAGCACCCCGCCGGCGACGAACACCGCGACGCCCAGCCGAGGCGTCAGCGACTCGGCGGCGAGCACCACGGTCACCGCGAGCGCGACGAGGTTGAACACCGCACCGATCCAGCCACCGTCCTGCAGCACCACCGCCGTCGCCAGCCGCCACCACTGCCCTGCACGGACCGCTGCCGACTCGCGCATGCCCTCGTCGAGCAGCGCCGGGCGCACCAGCTGCGCCACCCAGCCCACGGCCACCAGGACGACGAGCCCGGCGCCCCACACCGGCACGCGCGGCGGCCTGCCGTCGTCGGGCCTGCGCCACAGCAGCAGCAGCCACCCGACGACGTACACCGCCGCGTAGAGGATCGCGCTGGTCACGCCTGCATCGTGGCACCGCGGACCAGGTCCACGGCTGCACCGGTCCTTCCAGCACGGGGTCGGCCAGGCAGCGCACATGCCACGCGTGCGCCGCCGCCCCGAGCGACGGCAGCCCGCCGGCGGCGTCGAAGACGCTGGGGCGGTCGTCGGTCGTCGGTCGTCGGGGCAGGGTCGGGCCGACCGGCCGGGTGCGCGAGCCGGGCGGAGTCACCAGCCGGCTCCCGTGGCCTCGAACTCCGCGAGCCGAGCCGCCACCAGCCGCTGCAGGAGTGCGCTCGGGAGCTCGCGGTCGTAGGGCAGCTTGATGAAGCCCTCCCCCACCTGGTAGCCCGCCGCCTCGACCGCAGCGCGCTGGTCCGCGAACTGCCGTGGTGGGAACCGCAGCGACGCATGCGCCGCGAAGGCCTGGAGCATGACGAGCCTGGTCCCGTCCTGCACGAACACCGGGGTGTTCCAGTGCAGCGTCTCCTGCGCGTCCGGCAGGCCGCGGCGGCAGATCTCGCGCAGTGCCTCCAGGTGCGGGCGCGCCACCAGCGGGAGGCGGGCGTAGTAGTCCTCGGGGTTGGTGCGCTGGGGCATCGCCATGCCGGTCAGGGTAGGTGGGCGTCACGGTGGACTCGGCCTTCACGCGCGGGGACCTGCTGAGCATGGCGGTCGCCGGCCGCGTGCTCAACGACGTGTACCGGGAGGCGCAGCCGCTGGGATCGCCGTCCGCGGCGTCCGCATGACGGCGAGGGGCAGCTTCGACACCTCGACGTGGAGGTCGACGGGCCTCGCCTACTCGGTCGAGCTGGAGTCCACCGCGTCGCCCGACGAGCTCCACGGGCTCCTGGACGCGGTCGACGCCGTCGCCGAGATCCCGCGAGCGATCCGCCTCGGCGTGACCGTCACGCGGGTCGCGGAGTAGCCGCGGCGCGCTCCTCGCCGTAGACGACCACGCGTCGGCCGTGGACGACCGTCTTCTGCTCCAGCCGCAAGCCGAGCTTTACCGCCACACGCCGGGACGCCGCGTTGCCCGGGTCGATGATCGCGACGACGTGCCGCTCGCCGACCGCACCGAACGCCAGGTCGACGCACGCTCGCGCCGCCTCCGTGGCGTAGCCACGCCGCTGTAGGGCCGGCGCCACGTGGTAGCCGACCTCGAGGCATCGGACCCCTCCGACGGGCTGCCACGTCAGCCCGCAGTCCCCGACGAACTGCCCGTCGTGGGTCTCGACGATCCAGAGCCCGTAGCCGTGCTCGCCGTAACTGCGCCGGTTCCAGTTGATCCAGCCCTGCGCCTCGTCGCGCGTCTTGGGTCGCGCGTAGAAGCGCATCACCTCGGGATCGCCGAGCAGACCCGCCATGAGGTCGAGGTCCGCCGCTGTCATCTCACGGAACCGGAGGCGTTCCGTCGGCGCGGGGATCATCCCGGGCAGCCTACCCCGGCACGTGCAGCGATCACACGCTGAAGCGGAACTCCACCACGTCCCCGTCGGCCATCACGTAGTCCTTGCCCTCGATCCGCGCGCGGCCCGCGGCGCGCACCGCCGCGACCGATCCGGCGGCGACGAGGTCGTCGTACGAGATCACCTCGGCCTTGATGAAGCCCTTCTGGAAGTCGGTGTGGATCACGCCGGCGGCCTGCGGCGCGGTCCAGCCCTGGCGGATGGTCCAGGCGCGGGACTCCTTGGGGCCGGCAGTCAGGTAGGTCTGCAGGCCGAGGGTGTGGAAGCCGACGCGGGCGAGCTGGTCCAGCCCGGACTCGTCCTGGCCGTTGGCGGCGAGCATCTCGCGCGCCTCGTCGGGCTCCAGCTCGACCAGCTCGGACTCGAACTTGGCGTCGAGGAAGATCGCGTCCGCGGGGGCGACCGCGGCCCGCAGGCTCGCCTGCATGTCGGCGTCCGCCAGCCCGGCGTCGTCCGTGTTGAA
>CAZFTZ010000025.1:0-11601 GCA_964521875.1 uncultured Cellulomonas sp.
CGCGAACCGCAGTTCGCCACCGGGTTCGCCGCGCTGTGGGCGAGCGAGAACCTCGACGCCTGGCGGGACTGGATGGCCTACCACGTCGTCAGCTCGCGCGCGCCCTACCTCACCGAGGAGGTCACGGAGGCGAACTTCGACTTCTACGGCCGGACGCTCACCGGTGCCCAGGAGCTGCGCGAGCGGTGGCGCCGCGGCGTCGGGTTCGTCGAGGGCGCGATGGGCGAGGCCGTCGGCAAGGTCTACGTCGAGCGGCACTTCCCGCCGGCGCACAAGGAGCGGATGGACACGCTCGTCGGGCACCTCATCGAGGCGTACCGCGCCTCGATCTCCGCCCTCGACTGGATGGGCGAGGAGACGAAGGCCAAGGCGCTGGCCAAGCTGGACGCGTTCACGCCGAAGATCGGCTACCCGGCGACGTGGCGCGACTACTCCACGCTCGAGATGCGGGCCGACGACCTCGTCGGGAACGTCCGGCGGGCCAACGCCTGGGAGCAGGACTACGAGCTGGGCAAGATCGGCAGGCCGATCGACCGCGACGAGTGGTTCATGACGCCGCAGACGGTCAACGCCTACTACAACCCGGGGATGAACGAGATCGTCTTCCCCGCGGCGATCCTGCAGCCGCCGTTCTTCGACGCGCAGGCCGACGACGCCGCGAACTACGGCGGCATCGGCGCGGTGATCGGGCACGAGATCGGGCACGGGTTCGACGACCAGGGCAGCAAGTACGACGGCGACGGGCGGCTCGTCGACTGGTGGACCGCCGAGGACCGCGCCGCCTTCGAGCTGCGCACCAAAGCCCTGATCGACCAGTACTCGGCGTTCTCGCCGAAGCAGCTCGACGGCAGCCACCACGTCAACGGGGCACTGACGATCGGCGAGAACATCGGCGACCTGGGCGGGCTGGCGATCGCGCTCACGGCCTACGAGATCGCGCTCGGCGGGCCGGTCGAGGACGCGCCGGAGATCGACGGGATGACCGCCCTCCAGCGCTTCTTCCTGGGCTGGGCGCAGTGCTGGCGCAGCAAGGGGCGCGACGAGGAAGTGGTCCGGCGGCTGTCGGTCGACCCGCACTCCCCCGACGAGTTCCGCTGCAACGGCGTGGTGCGCAACCTCGCGGCGTTCCACGCGGCGTTCGACGTGCAGCCCGGGGACGGCCTCTACCTCGCGCCCGACGAGCGGGTCAGCATCTGGTAGGCGTCAGGGCAACCTCGTCAGCGACGCGCGCGCCAGGCGGAAGCCGACGCCGTTCGCGTCCGTGCAGGTGACTCCGTCGGTGGCGCTGGTGCAGGTGTACTCGCCGAGAGTGCTGGTCGCGCCGTAGGGCAGCACCGGCACGTCGGCACCGGCGACGCTCGGCGCCGGACCGTCGACGCACGGCTCCGACACGCCGTTCGCGTCGAGCACCACGGTGTGGCCGACCGTCCCGGTGCACCCCTCGGCCGGCGCCGCCGTGAACGTCGCGCTGGCGATGGTGCAGGTCACGCCCTGCTCCGTCATCTCGCACGCGATGTTCCCGCTGGGCAGCCGGAACCGCGGCGGGCCGGGAGCCGGACTCGCGGACGGGCCGGTCGGGGTGGGTGTCAGGCTCGCGCCGCCGGTGCCGGCCGGCGGGGTCGCGTTCGACTGCCCGCCGCGGGGCAGCGTGAGGAGCACGACGACGAGCACCGCCGCGACGAGCACCGCGTCGAGGGCGACGAGGGTTGGCACCCACCGCCGACGGTCCACGCCACGGCTCCCTCCTCCTCGGCCCCTGCGAGGACACGTCGAGTCTGCCCATCCGCGCCGGGGAGTGCATGCCGTCCCGCGCGTCGGCGCTCGCCGTGCAGCCGCCCGGTCATGACCGGGCGCCGCACCGTGCCATGATCGTCGCCGGTCCGCACCACCTCGTCCGCGCTTCCAGGGAGCCACGCGTGCCCGGTCAGAACCTCACCCGTGCCGAGGCGCGCGAGCGCGCCGGGATCGTCCGGTCGCAGTCGTACCGGGTCGAGCTCGACCTGACGACGTCCGCGACGACGTTCGCCTCCCGCACGACGATCCGGTTCGGGGCCACCCCCGGAGCCTCGACGTTCGTCGACCTCATCGCGCCGGCGGTGCACGCGGTGCGGCTCAACGGCCGCGACCTCGACCCGGCGGCGGTCTTCGCCGACTCGCGCATCGCGCTGACCGACCTGGCGGCGGACAACGAGCTCGTCGTCGAGGCCGACTGCGCCTACATGAACACCGGCGAGGGCCTGCACCGGTTCGTCGACCCGGTGGACGGCGAGGTCTACCTCTACTCCCAGTTCGAGGTGTCCGATTCCCGGCGCGTGTTCGCGGCCTTCGAGCAGCCGGACCTCAAGGCGACGTTCGCGTTCACGATCACCGCCCCCGGTCACTGGACCGTCATCTCCAACTCCCCGACCGCCGGCGACCCGCAGCAGGTCGCCGGCGCCGTCAACCACAACGGCCGAGACACCGGCGCCCGTCGCTGGACGTTCGCGACGACGCCGCGCCTCTCGTCGTACGTCACGGCGATCGTCGCCGGGCCGTACCACGGCGAGCACCGCGAGCTGACCAGCAGCGACGGGCGCACCATCCCGCTCGGCGTCTACTGCCGGGCGTCGTTGGCGCAGTACCTCGAGGCCGACGAGATCGCGGACGTCACGCGGGCCGGGTTCTCCTTCTACGAGGACGTGTTCGGCCGGCCCTACCCGTTTCAGAAGTACGACCAGATCTTCGTGCCGGAGTTCAACGCCGGTGCGATGGAGAACGCCGGCGCCGTGACGTTCGTCGAGTCGTACGTGTTCCGGTCGGCGGTGCCGCAGGCCACCGTCGAGCGGCGCGCCGTCACGGTGCTGCACGAGCTGGCCCACATGTGGTTCGGCGACCTGGTGACGATGCGCTGGTGGGACGACCTGTGGCTCAACGAGTCGTTCGCCGAGTTCCAGTCGACGCGGGCCACCGCCGAGGTGACACGCTGGACCAGCGCGTGGACCACGTTCGCCTCCCTCGAGAAGCGCTGGGCGTACGCGCAGGACCAGCTCCCCTCGACCCACCCGATCGCTGCGGACATCCGCGACCTCGAGGACGTCGAGGTGAACTTCGACGGCATCACCTACGCCAAGGGCGCCTCCGTGCTGCGCCAGCTCGTCGCGTGGGTGGGTCAGGACGAGTTCGACGCCGGCGTGCGCGCCTACTTCGACAAGCACGCCTGGGGCAACACGTCGCTGTCCGACCTGCTCTCCGAGCTCGAGACGACCAGCGGCCGCGACCTGTCGGCGTGGTCCCGGCTCTGGCTGGAGCAGGCCGGCGTCACGCTGCTGCGGCCGCGCATCGAGACCGACGACGCGGGCGTCATCACCGCGTTCGACGTGCTGCAGGAGGTGCCCGACGAGCACCCGGTCGCCCGTCCCCATCGGCTGGCGATCGGCGGCTACGACGTCGCGGCCGACGGAAGGCTGGTCCGCACCTGGCGCGAGGAGCTGGACGTCGACGGCGAGGTGACGGCCGTCCCGGCGCTCGTCGGGCGGCGTCGGCCGGCGCTCGTCCTGGTGAACGACGACGACCTGGCGTACGCCCGCGTGCGGCTGGACGACCGGTCGTGGGCCACCGCGCTGCAGCACCTCGGCGGCTTCACCTCGTCGCTGCCGCGCACGCTCGTCTGGTCGGCGGCCTGGGACGCGACGCGCGACGGCGAGACGCCGGCGCGCGACTACGTCGACCTGGTGCTCGGCAACATCACCCACGAGACCGACTCGACGGTGATGCAGGTGCTGCTGCGCCAGCTGCGCACCGCGCTCGACCTCTACGTCGCGCCGGAGCACCGTGAGGCGGCCACCGCAGAGGCCGCCGAGCGCCTCGCGGTGCTGCTCGACGAGGTGCCGGGCGGCTCCGACACCCAGCTCCAGCTGCTCAAGGCGTTCGCACTGCACGCGTCGACCCCCGGCCAGCTCGACCTGGTCGCCGACCTGCTCGACGGCCGCCGCACCCTGCGTGACCGGACCATCGACACCGACCTGCGCTGGGAGCTGCTGACCTCACTGGTCGCCGGTGGCCGCGCGGGCGAGACCGAGATCGCCGCCCAGCTGCTCGCCGACCCGACGGCCACCGGCGAGCGCGCCGCCGCCACCGCCCGCGCAGCCGTGCCGACCCCGGAGGCCAAGGCCGCGGCCTGGTCCGCGCTGCTCGACCGGGACGACCTGCCCAACGCGGTGCAGGCCGCGACGATCTCCGGCTTCGGCCGGGTGCACGACCTGGCGCTGCTGCTGCCGTTCGTCGACCGCTACTTCGACTCGCTCGAGAAGGTCTGGGCCACGCGCACCAACGAGATCGCGCAGAACATCGCCTTCGGCCTGCACCCGCTGGAGCTGACCGGCGACGGCCGCGTCGACGTGCTCGCGCTCACCGAGCAGTGGCTCACCGACCACCCGGGCGCTGCGCCAGCGCTGCGCCGCATCGTCGCCGAGCAGGGCGACGACGCTCGTCGGGCCCTCGCCGCCCAGGAAACCGACCGCCGCCAGGACTGACCGACCGGCCGGCGGCGTGCCCGACCCCAGCCGCCCGGAGTCGGTCCTTCTCTTGGCGACGTTGCTGTGTGTCAACAATGTTGACCGCCAGCAACGTCGGGAAACGGGACAGCGACGTCGACGTGACCACCGGTCGACGTGCGGCACATCCGGACCGGCCACCCACGCCGGCGGCGTCACCCGCGGTTCAGGACGGCGGCGAGCGAGGCGAGCCTGGGGTTGTCGAACAGGTCCTCGAGGAGCACGACGCGACCGGCTGAGTCGGCGAGGGGGACCTTCCAGTTGGGGTACTCCTGGTCCGTCCCGGGCTGGTTCTGGGCACGACGCTCCCCCACCGCGTCGGCCAGCGAGACGCCGACGAGCACGGCCGGTGTCGCCAGGACCCAGCGATGGAGCGCCTCGACGACCTCACGCTCCGAGGGCTGCTCGCCGATGAGGCCGCGGGAGCGCAGCGCGGCGAGCATGCGGTCGCGCTCGTCCTCCGCCTCGGCGGCGACCTCCTCGACCGGCTTGGTCAGCAGGCCGAGGCGGGCGCGCAGCGCGACGTGCTCGCCGGCGAGGTAGCCCGCGCTCGGCGGCAGGTCGTGCGTCGTCACCGAGGTCAGGGCCAGGCGGCGGTAGTGCTCGGGAGCCAGCGGGTTGCCGGTGTAGTCCTTCTCGAACCACAGCACCGACGTGCCGAGGATGCCGCGCTCGGACAGGTAGTCGCGAACCCATGGCTCGACGGTGCCGAGGTCCTCGCCGATTACCAGCGCACCGGCCCGGTGCGCCTCGAGCGCGAGGATGCCGACGAGCGCCTCGTGGTCGTAGCGCACGTAGGCGCCCTCGGTCGCGGCGTGGCCCTTCGGCACCCACCACAGCCGGAACAGCCCCAGCACGTGGTCGATCCGGACCGCGCCGGCGTGACGCAGCAGCGTGCGGAGCATGTCGCGGTACGGCCGGTAGCCGGCCCGGGCCAGCGCGTCGGGGTGCCAGGGCGGCTGCGACCAGTCCTGTCCCTGCTGGTTGTACATGTCCGGCGGGGCGCCGACGCTCGCGCCGGACGCCAGCACGTCGCCGAGCGCCCAGGCGTCGGCGCCGTGCGGGTGGGCCCCGACCGCCAGGTCGTGCATGATGCCGATCCGCATCCCGGCCTCTCGCGCCGCCCGCTGCGCTCCGGCGAGCTGCTCGTCGGCCACCCACTGCAGCCACTCGAAGAACTCGACGCGCTCCGCCATCTCCTCGCGTGCCGCGGCGACCAGGTCCGACGACGGGTCGAGAGCCTCGTCGGGCCAGCCGGCCAGGCCGCCGTAGCGCTCGACGAGGGCGCACCACAGCGCGAACTGCTCCAGCCCGGGGTTCTCCGCCGCGACGTACCGCTCGAACGACTCCTGGCGGGCCGGCGAACGCGGCACGGCGAACACCACCTCCAGCGCCGCCTTCTTCGCGGTCCACGCGATGTCGCGGTCGATCTGGCGGGGGTCGTCGTCCAGCGCGAGCGCCGGCTCGGCGGACCACTCGACGAGCGCCCGGTCGGCCGACGGCAGGTAGCCCGCCTCGCGGACGTCCTCGACACGGACGTAGATCGGGTTGACGAAGCGCCGGGTCGCCGGCAGGTAGGGGCTCGGCGTCATCGGGGTGGTCGGCTCGGCCGCGGCCAACGGGTTGACCAGCACGAAGTCGGCGCCCGAGCGCCGGCCGGCGAGCGTGACGATCTCGGCCAGGTCGGCCAGGTCGCCGATGCCCCACGACGCGCGCGAGCGCACCGAGTACAGCTGCGCCAGGTAGCCCCAGGCGCGGGCGTGCTCGAGGTCGCCCGGCAGCTCGAGACGGTCCGGCGTGACGACGACGGGGGTGTGCGCGGTCGCGTCCGGCAGCCGGGCGTGCAGCTCGTGCCAGCCCAGCGGCAGGTCGTCGGGCAGCGTGAACGTGGCGCGGCCGACGGTGCGGCCGTCGACGACGCGAGGCTCCACCCACACGTCGGCCTGCACCAGGTCGCGACGGCCGCCGCCCGCCTCCTGGTCCAGCTCGAGCCACGCCGTCACCGGGTCGCCGTGCGTCACGTGCACCGGCACGTGCACCTGACGTCCTGCGCGGACGACGACGATCGGCGGCAGCACGCGGCGCCACGGGGTGTTCGCGACGTGCTGCAGCGCGAGCTCGATCCGCTCCGGCGACGAGGCGTCGACGCCGAGGGCCGCGAGCACCGCGACCAGGGTGACGGCCGACGCGCTGTGGTGCTGCCCGTCGTGCCCGTGGTAGTCCGGGACGACGCCGTAGGCCGCGGCGAGCCGCAGCAGCGGCTCGGCAGGAGGTGCTGCCTCCCCGGTGGCGGCCCAGTCGGACATGCCGCACATCCTCCCATCGACGGCCCGTAACCTGCGGACATGACCCTCACCTACCCCGCCGCGCGCGCCGAGGACCTCGTCGAGGTGCTGCACGGCCACGTCGTCGCCGACCCCTACCGCTGGCTCGAGGACGCGGCAGCCGACGAAACACGGGCCTGGTCGGCGGCGCAGGACGAGCTGTACGCGGCATGGCGCGCGGCACTGGCACAGCGCGCCGAGGGGACTCCGCTCGCCGAGGGGACGCTCGACGGCCGACTGCTGGCCCTGCTCGGCGCCGGGTCGGTGGGCGCGCCGGCGTGGCGCGGCGACCGGTACTTCCTGACTCGGCGGGAGCCGGGCGCCGAGCACGCCGCGCTGCTGGTCGTCGAGCCGGACCCGTCGCGCCCGGGCGAGACCCGCGAGCGCGTGCTCGTCGACCCGATGACGCTCGACCCGGCGGGCACGACGACGCTCGACTCGTGGCAGCCGTCGAAGGAGGGCGACCTGCTCGCCTACCAGGTGTCGACCGGCGGTACCGAGGAGAGCGTGCTGCGCGTGCTCGACGTCGCGACCGGCGAGGTCGTCGACGGCCCGATCGACCGTGCCCGGTACTCCCCCGTCGCCTGGGTGCCGGGCGGCGACTCCTACTACTACGTGCGCCGGCTCGCCCCGGAGCTGGTGCCGGCCGACGAGCGACAGTTCCACCGGCGGGTCTGGCTGCACCGCGTCGGCGCGGACCCGGAGACGGACGTCGAGGTGTTCGGCGCCGGTCGCGACCTGTCGACGTACTACGGCGTCTCGGTGTCACGGGACGGGCGCTGGCTGCTGGTGTCCGCCTCGATCGGCACGGCACCGCGCACCGACGTGTGGATCGCCGACCTGACGACACCCGGTATCCCGGCGTTCCGGGAGGTCGCCGTCGGGCTCGTCGCCGAGGTGGGCGCCTGGGTGGGCCGGGACGGGCGGCTGTACGTCCACACCGACCTCGACGCGCCGCGCGGCCGGCTGGTCGTCACCTCGCCCGGCGACCCCGGACCCGAGACCTGGCGGACCCTGCTCCCCGAGGACCCGGAGGCGGTGCTGGAGGACGTCGCGATCCTCGACGGCGGTGACGACGACACGACACCCGTGGCGCTGCTGGCATCGTGGCGGCGGCATGCCGTGAGCGAGGTCGCCCGGCACGACCCGGTGACCGGGCAGCGCCTGGGCGACGTGCCGCTACCGGGGCTCGGATCGGTGTCCGGGCTGGTCACACGGCCGGACGGCGGCACCGACGTGTGGTTCTCCTACACCGACCACGTGACGGTACCGGCAGTGCACCGGTACTCCTGGGCCGCCGGCGGCGGGGTCGCCCGCGACGCCGGGGACGCGGGCGGCGCGAACGGCACGGGCGAGGTGTCCGTGTGGGCGACTCCGCCCGGCGCCGCGCCGGACGTGCCGCGCGTCGTCGTGCGGCAGGTGGTCGCCACCAGCGCCGACGGCACGCCGGTGCGCGCCTTCGTCGTCGCGCCCGCCGCCGCGGTGGACGACGAGGGGCGCCCGCTCGCGCCCGCGCCGACGATCCTCTACGGCTACGGCGGCTTTCAGATCAGCCTGGACCCCGCGTACTCGGCGGCGACGCTGGCGTGGGTCGAGGCCGGCGGCGTCTACGTCGTCGCCAACCTGCGCGGCGGTGGCGAGGAGGGCGAGTCCTGGCACCGGGCCGGGATGCGCGAGAACAAGCACCACGTGTTCGAGGACTTCTTCGCGGTGGCGTCGCTGCTGGTCGACGACGGGTGGACGACGACCGGGCAGCTGGCGTGCTGGGGCGGGTCGAACCGCGGCCTGCTGGTCGGCGCCGCCGTGACGCAACGCCCGGACCTGTTCGCCGCCGCGGTCTGCTCGGCCCCGCTGCTGGACATGGTGCGCTACCAGCAGTTCGGCCTCGGCCGCACCTGGTCGGACGAGTACGGCGACGCCGCCGTGCCGGAGGAGCTCGAGTGGCTGCTCGGCTACTCGCCGTACCACCACGTCGTGCCCGGCACCGCCTACCCGGCGACGCTGTTCACCGTGTTCGAGGGCGACACCCGCGTCGACCCGCTGCACGCCCGCAAGCTCACCGCCGCGCTGCAGGCGGCGACCTCCGCGGCGCCCGACGAACGGCCGGTGCTGATCCGCAGGGAGACGGGCGTCGGCCACGGCGGCCGGGCGCTGTCGCGCACGGTCGGGCTGACGGCCGAGCAGCTGCGCTTCGTCGCCGACCGCACCGGGCTGCGCTAGTCGGTCCAGTCCAGCAGCGGCTGGCCCGCGGCGACCGTCTCGCCCGGGTCGAGCAGGAGCGTGACCTCGTCGGGCACGGCCTGGAGGGCGACCACCGGGCAGATGGTCGCCAGGCCGGACGCCGCGACGTCCACCGGTGACCAGGTGACGACGCGCTCCCCGGCGCGCACCCGCTGGCCGGCGACCACGTGGGCGGAGAACCCCGCCCCTGCGAGGGTCACCGTGTCGACGCCGAGGTGGACCAGCACCGACCGCTCGTCGGACACCCGGATCGCGAACGCGTGCGGGTGCAGCGCCGTGACCACGCCGTCCGCGGGCGCCAGCACGTGCTGCACCGCGGTGCGCACCGGCTCGACCGCCGCCCCCGGACCCACCAGGCCCTCGGCGAAGACGCGGTCCGGCACCGAGGACAGCGCGCGGACCGTGCCGGCCACGGGGCTCGTCAACCGCATCGCGCGAGCCTCAGCGCATCGAGTCGATCTCGGCGGCGAGCCCGTCGGCCTCGGGCCCGACGATCACCTGCACCACGTGCCCGGACCGGACCACCCCGAACGCGCCGGACGTGCGCAGCCGGCCGTCGTCGACCAGGCCGGTGTCCGTCACCTCGACCCGCAGCCGGGTGATGCAGGGCTCGACGTCGACCACGTTGCCCGCGCCGCCCAGCGCGGCGAGGATCTGCTCGGCCTTCGTCATGGAGCCTCCGTCCGCGCGTCCTCAGGCGTCTGCCCAGCGTAGGGCGCGGTCAGGAGGCGCGCGAGAGCGTGTGAGGATGACCCCCGGTGAACGGCCTCGAGGAGGGAGCACGACGACGAACGACGAACCGATCCAGCCCGTCCTCGACGTGCTCGACCTGCGGCCGGGTGCCGAGCCGGACACGTTCACGGGCGAGAGCCTGCAGCTGCCGACCGGACGGGTGTTCGGTGGCCAGGTGCTGGCGCAGTCGCTGCTGGCGGCCGGGCGCACCGTCGAGCCGGGGCGGCTGCCGCACTCGCTGCACGGCTACTTCCTGCGCGCCGGCGACGTCACGCAGCCGATCGAGTTCGACGTCGAACGGATGCGGGACGGCCGCTCGTTCAGCGCCCGACGAACGCACGCCCGCCAGAGCGACGGCCCGATCCTGTCGATGATCGCGTCGTTCCAGGAGGAGCAGCCGGGGGTCGACTTCGCGGAGCGGGCGCCGTCGCGCGTGCCGGACCCGGACGACGTCCCGTCGGCGTCCGAGCACCTGGCGGCCGTGGACCACCCGGTGGCACGGTTCTGGACCGAGAGCGCGTTCGACCTGCGGCACGTCGGCGGGGCGATCTACCTGCGGCCCGGCGAGGAGCGGACCGGTCGCCAGCTCGTCTGGATGCGTACCCGCGGCGCGGTGCCCGGCGACCAGCTGCTGCACCGCGCGCTGCTCGCCTACGCCTGCGACCAGGTGATGCTCGAGCCGATCCTGCGGCATGCGGGGCTGTCGTGGTCCAGCCGCGGGCTGTCGATCGCCAGCCTGGACCACGCGATGTGGTGGCACCGCGACGCGCGCGTCGACGAGTGGCTGCTGTTCGTCATGAGCTCGCCCTCGGGTCAGGGCGGACGCGGGCTCGGGGCGGCCCGGGTGTTCGACCGCGACGGCCGGCTGGTCGCCTCGGTGGCGCAGGAGGGCATGGTGCGCGTCCCGGTCGAGTGAGCCCGGCGATCGGGCTACCCGGTCCGCCTGCGGCGACTGTGCTACCCGGTCCGCCTACGGCGACTGTGCTACCCGGTCCGCCTGCGGCGGAACGTGACCGGCTCGTCGAGGTAGGGCTCCCAGGCGGCGCGCTCGGCGTCGCCGATGCGGCGGGGGCGGCCCGTGGCGGCGTCCACCAGCACGATCGTCGCGGTGGCGCGGGCGTACACCGTCGGGGCGTCGCCGTCGTCGCGCACCTCGTAGCAGACCTCGATGCTCGCACCGCCGAGCCGCCCGATCCACAGGTCGACGACCACCGGCGTGCGCCGGTACGCGAGCGGCGCCAGGTACTCGATCTCCTGGTGCGCGACGAGCGTCGACACCTCGGCGCCCGGCCCGGCGTCGAGCACCGCCGTGGGCCACGGGTCACGGGAGTCGTCGGGGTGGCGCCAGAACGCCTCGATCCGCGCCTCCTCCAGCAGCTGCAGCATCGCCGCGTTGTTGACGTGCTGGTACGCGTCGACGTCGCCCCAGCGCAGCTGCACCGGTACCGCGAGCCTGGTCATCTCTCCCCTTCCCTCGTCGTGCGCCGCCATCCTGCTCCGCCACCGGCCCGACGACGCCTCGACGCCCACTCCCCGAACGAGGAGGGATCAGGAGGGGGTGGCGGCGCGGGCCGCCTGGCGGCGGCAGGCGTCGAGGGCGGCGAGCTCGGCGGCCACCGGGTCGAGCACGCGGACCCGCGCGACACGACCGACCGCCTCGGACAGCCGCCGGCGCGCGGTGCGGGCGCGGCGGCGCGCACCGAGACGCCCGACGAGGGAGCCGAGCGCCGCGACCAGCCAGCCCGCGGCGACGCCACCGAGCACCAGCCACG